>CANRQC010000056.1 GCA_947632695.1 uncultured Oscillospiraceae bacterium
GCGGCACGATTTCCTAGTCAGCTAACCATACCGGCTCGGACGGCTACAAGCCGTCCGAGCTTTTTGTATAGAGGCTTACGCCTGGTAAATATTGATGGTCTTGGTGGCCAGATCGAAGGTGATCCGGTAGGTCCCCGGGGTGGAGCAGGTCAGGTTGTTGCCGCTCTCCGGCCGGAACAGGGCGTTGACATTGTCATCGCCGTCCGGGCCCAGGCAGGAAACGCCGATCCACTCGCCGTCGTCGCCGGTGGTGGTGTTGACCATCAGCCCAGCCTGCCAGGTCCCGCCGTTCGCCACCATGTCCTCGGTGATGGTCATGGTGATCTCGTAGAGCCCGTCGTTGTTGGTCAGCTTGTATTCGTCGGCGGGCAGGTTGGTCTCAGGATCGAGGATCTTCCAGCCCTCCACAAAGCTGCCCTTGATGTGGACCGTGTCCTCCTGGCCCGCGGGGGCGATCTCAATGACCTTGGCGTAGGCGTTGAAGGTGATGTTGTAGACCCCTTCCTCCGCCACCTTTAGGTTGTAGTTGGAGTTTTCGGGGCTGGCGGCGACGAAGCGCTCGTCGCCCCGGTAGTACCGGTAGTTATAGGAGCCCAGCTTGCCCTCGGCGGTGGCGCCCTTTTCAAAGGACTGGATGATGAACTCGGCGTTCGCGGTCAGCTTCACGTCCCGCAGCTCATAGACCCCGTTGCCCACCTGGGTGAACAGGTACGCGGGATCATAATAGGTGTCGTTCCAGCTGTGGCCGTCAAAATTGCCGTCGATGTAGTAGTCCAGCTCGGCCATAGGCTCCTCGCTGTCCAGGGTGGCGGACAGGACCTTGGTATTTTCGTCGTAGGTAAAGGTGTAGGTGCCGGCCTTGGTGGCCACAATGTTGCCGGAGCCGGTGAACAGGGCCTGGCTGGCCTCGTCCAGGTTCTCAAAGCGGATGTACTCGGAACCCACGGTGGAGACGCCGTCCTCGGTGACCAGGCTGGTGAACATGAATTCCTCGCCCTCCCGGAGGTAGATGGTCAGGGTGTGGGTGGCGCCCACCTTGACGAACCCGGTGGCGTCGTTGTACAGATCGGCCCACAGCGTGATCCCCGCCCCCTTGATGTAGTAGGTGGTGGTCACGCCGGAGAGCACCGCCGCGTCGCCGTTGCGCACCCAGGTGATCTGATCGAAATCGTTGAGGTTGTAGATCTCCTTGTTGGCCTCGGTGTAGCTGGGGTCGCTCTCGTTGTAGTAGTCGTCGCCGGGATGGGTGTGGAGGGTCAGGGTGTAATTCCCGTCCACGGCCACCTTGATGTTCTGCCCCTTGGCGGCGGTCTCCCCGACGCCGCCGGCGCCGCTGAACACCTCGTTGCCGGCGCTGTCCTTGACGGTGTCCAGATAGCCGAAGCCCCGCTTGTCGTGCCACTCGGAGTCGATGGCGAACTGGAACTCATCTCCGGCGTACAGGTCCAGGGTGATGGAGTAGGTGTTGTCGCCCACCTTCTCCAACAGATGCCCCTGAGTGATGACCTTGCCCCAGTTGGAGGACATCAGCAGGTCCCCCTTGCCGGAGCCCACCAGCGCCCAGGTCCGGGTGTCCTCCTGGTATGCGGAGAAGCCGGCGAAAACCTTGGTATTTTCCGTGATGGGCTTGCTGAAATCAAATTCCACGCTCATGGACGGGGTGGCGAACCAGCCCACGAAGGTCTGCCCCTCCTTTTCCGGGGTCCATTCGGTGGCGGTGCCGTTTTCCTGGACCTCCTCGGTCTTCAGGACCGTGTCGCCGTCCATGTATTCCACTGTGAAGGTGGGTTCTTTTGCTTCGCCGTTGTCGCACCCTGCCAGTAACGATACCGCCATGGCGCAAATGAGCAGCAGCGCGATCCATTTTGCCTTTTTCACGATCCATTCCTCCAAAAATTTATAGTTGCTAAATCGATTTAGCAATCAAAGTATATCGCGTATTTCCCAAGTTGTCAATATCCTTTGGGAAAATGGGCGTATTTTTTGTTAAATTTGCCAATATCGGGAGGCGGATTTCGACAACCTGCCCAAGGGCCTCCGATTCTATGGGCGCTCCTTCAAACGCAAGATTAGGCGCTAAAATCGAAGATCATGCCAAAGGCATTGACTCTTTCACCCAATTCCATTATGATTTTGGTGACTGAAAAAGGGAAGGGAAAAGCGGCCTCCACACTTCAAAATGAAAGAGGGAGACAGCGGAGGGAACAGCCATTTTCGTGGACGGCGGCGGCTCCATCCCTTTTAAGGCAGAGAAGCAAAGACCCAAATCTTAACTATGGAGGGATTATTTTGGCAAAGGACAAGCAGAACAAGAAGAAAATGAGCGCGAAGGTATTTACCGCCATCGTCGCGCCCCTGCTGGCGATCCTGCTGGCGTTTTCCATCGCGCTGTCGGTCATTACCACGTCCACCTATGACCTGGTGCTGCGGGATATCTTCGGCGAGACGGAGTTCCACCTTGCCAGCAAAGCCGACGGCGTGGACGCCGAGTACTACACCCGGGCTGTTTCCGACTCCCAGCAGCTCCAGCAGGCGGAGCAGGCCTACACCCGGCAGGCGGGCGCCGAGGGCTTTGTGCTGCTGTACAACCGGGCGGAAAACGGCAAGGGCCTGCCCGTGGCGGCGGGCTCCAAGCTGAGCCTGTTCTCCGCTTCCTCTGTGGACCTGCTGGCCGGCGGCACCGGCTCCGGCGTCAGCACCATCTCCAGCGATATGCGCACCGCCCTGACCGAGCAGGGCTTCACCGTGAATGAGAGCCTGTGGAAATTCTACAGCGACAATCACGAGACCTATAAGCGGGGCGACGGCGCCATGTACTACGGCTTTGCCGAGGACTGGTCCATCCGGGAGGCCCCCATCGACGCCATCCCCCAGGAGGCCAAGGACGAGGCCCAGGGCACGACCCCCATTTTCTTCTTCTCCCGCACCGGCGGCGAGGGCCGGGATCTGGGCCGCTACATGGGCGATTTCGCCGCTACGGAAGCCGACCGGGAAAAGCACTACCTGGAGCCCGATTCCGTGGAGCTGGGCGTGATCCAGTACCTGAACGACAACTTTGACAACGTCATCATTGTGGTGAACACCAACAACGCCTTTGAGCTGGGTTGGGTCAGCAATTATGATCACATCACCGCCGTGATCTGGGCCCCCGGCGCCGGCGGCGACACCTGCCGCTCCATCGCGGACGTCCTCAGTGGCAAGGTCAACCCCTCCGGCCATCTGGTGGACACGTTTGCCTATGACGCCTTCTCTTCTCCCGCCATGCAGAACATGGGCGAGATCATGATGGTGAACGGCGGCCAGGACGTGGGCGCTGCCGTGTTCTATGACGAAGGCATCTACGTGGGCTACAAGTACTACGAGACCCGTTATTTCGACAAGGTCCTGAACCAGGGCAACCCCGGCGACTATGACTACGCCACCACCGTTCAGTACCCCTTCGGCTTCGGCCTGTCCTACACCACCTTCCAGTGGTCCGACTTCGCCATGAGCCCCATGGACGAGAACGGCAACATCGAGCTTTCCGTAACCGTGAAGAACACCGGCTCTGTCGCCGGTAAAGAGGTGGTGGAGGCCTATCTGAACGTGCCCTACACCGACTACGACAAGACTAACTTCGTGGAGAAGTCCGCCGTGTCCCTGGTGGGCTTTGAGAAGACCGATCTACTCCAGCCCGGCGAATCCGCCACTGTGAAGATCACCGTCAACCGGAAGGACTTTGCCTCCTATGACGACGTTGCCGCCAAGACTTACATCCTGGAGGCCGGGGATTATCTGCTCACCGCCGCCCCCAACGCCCACGCCGCTGCCGACAACTTCCTGGTCTACGGCGGGACCCAGGTGGAGCCCCTCTTCGGCGGAGCGGACGCCTCCTTCGTGGGCAAGTGGACCTATGACTACGCCGACAACGGCGGCGTGGACAATGTGACCTATTCCGTGTCCAGCACCGGTGTGGCCGTCACCAACCAGTTTGAGACCGCCACCTCCGACGAGTTCACTCCGAGAGACCAGTACCTGTCCCGTCAGGACTGGACCGGCACCTTCCCCAAGACCCACGGTACCCAGGATTCCAAGCGCCCCAGCACTTACAGCGAAAAGAACGGCTTTGTCTGGGAGCTGGAGGTTTCCGACGCCGTGAAGAACGCCTATAAGGCCCAGGGCGCCGGCGCGTCCCTCAACCCCATGTCCGAGGAGGACGCCGCCGCCAAGTACCGTCCCTTCGGTCAGTCCGGCAAGCTGGAGCTGATCGACTACCGTGGCCGGGACTTTGACGAGGTGGAGGCCGAGGGCGGCTGGGACGCCCTGATCGACCAGATGACCGCCACCGAGATCCACGACATGATCCGCAACGGCGGCTACCAGACCCTGGGCGCCGGCACCATCAACAAGCCCCGGGCCATCGACTTCGACGGTCCTTCCGGCCTGAACGAGGGCGGCGTGACCCATGAGCCCTACTCCATCACCTATCCCTGCGCGGCCAACATCGCCGCCAGCTGGGACCGGCAGAACTCCTACTACCACGGCTACTACGTGGGCGAGGACGGCCTGGCCGCCGACGGCAACTGGGGCAACCACCAGTATGTGGGCATTATCTCCGGCTGGTACGCCCCGGCTATGAACATCCACCGGACGCCCTTCGCCGGCCGGAACTTTGAGTACTACTCCGAGGACGGCTTTATGTCCGGCCAGATGGCGGTGGAGGCGGTGAAGGGCTGCGCCGAAAAGGGCGTCTACGCCTTCATCAAGCACTTCGCTCTGAACGACCAGGAGGACTACCGGAACGGTCTGGCCACCTTCTCCAACGAGCAGGCCATCCGGGAGCTGTACATGAAGCCCTTCCAGATCTGCGTGGAGGACCGGGGCGAGCAGACCATCATGGTCCAGAAGTACGACCCGGACAGCGACAGCTACACCCAGACCGAGGCCCAGCTCCCCGCTGTCATGGCGGTGATGACCTCCTTCAACCGGATCGGCTGCACTTGGGCTGGCGGCAACTACCAGCTCATCACCAAGATCCTCCGGGAGGAGTGGGGCTTTGACGGCATCGTTCTGACGGACTACGACAACGGCGGCTATATGGACACCGAGCAGTGCATCCGGGCCGGCGGCGACCTGAAGCTCACCGCCATGGGTTCCGACGCCCTGCTGGACATCAACAATCCCGCCTCCGCCTACTATGCCCGCCAGGCCATGAAGCACGTCCTCTACACTGTCGTCAACTCCAACGCCATGAACGGCATCGTCCACGGCGTGTCTGTCGGCAAACTTCCCTTCGCCAACTACTACTTCATCCTCATCGCGGAAGCCGTTCTGGCCGCCGCCCTGATCGTCTGGGGCACCGTCGCCATCGTCAAGCGCTGGAAGCTGGAAAAGAAAGCGAAGCAGACGAAGTAACACTGTTTATCAAACCTCCCCTTCTTCTCTCAAAGCGGAACCGGTCACGTAAGTGGCCGGTTTTGCTGTTTTGTGCTTTGCTTGTGGAGTTTCGCCCTCCGGCCGTAGATTTTTTTGGGAAAAAGGTTGATACTGGACGCAAAATATGCTATATTGGTTCCACTCAAAAATCAGTTCTTTCTCAAGAGAAAGGAGGAAGCTCCTTGCACAACATCGCCATTGTAGAGGACGAGGACGCCGCCGCGGAAAAGCTGAAGGGCTATGTGGAGCGGTACGCCGGTGAGACGGGGGAGGAATTTCACACCGTCCGGTTTACCGACGGCCGGGCGTTTTTGCGGGATTACCAGACCGTCTACGCCGTGGTGTTCATGGATATCCAAATGCCCGGCATGAACGGGATGGACGCCGCCCTGGCCCTGCGAAAATTCGACAAGAACGTGTCCTTGATCTTCATCACCAACCTGATCCAGTACGCCCTCCGGGGGTACGAGGTGGACGCGGTGAGCTATCTGCTCAAGCCGGTGAGTTATTACGATTTTTCCCTGAAATTCAAGAAGGCACTGGACATCTATTTGATGCAGGAGGAGCGGAGCTTCACTGTAAACCTGCCGGGGGGCCTGTGCCGCATCTCCACCGACAAGCTGATGTTCGTGGAGGTCATGAACCACCGGCTCTATTACCACCTGATCGATGACACCATTGAAATGACCGGCGCCCTGGCCAACGTGGAAAAGGAGCTGCGGGCCTTCGGCTTCCTCCGGTGCAACAGCTGCTATCTGGTCAACCCCCGGTTCATCGTTCGGGTCCAGGGCAGTACCGTGCTGGTGGGCAGCCAGGCGCTTCAAATCAGCCGTCCCCGGCGGGCCGCCTTTCTGGCGGAGCTGACGGACTGGTATGCCGGAACAGGAGGCGGGCAAAAATGAATGTGGGATTTGCCTTTCAGTCCGTTCTGCTGGAATTTTTGGGGGAGCTGTATATTTTTTACGCCCTGACCATGTACCGCCTGGCCCGGCGGCGTTCTTTTGTCCTCCGGTTCTTGGCAGGCGCCGCCGTGATGCTGGTGGTGGCCCGGTTGGCCGCCATGGTGTACCCGGCGGTGGGCAGCACGGTGCTGGGCCGGACGGGGGTGTACCTGCTGCTGTTCGCCTGCTCCGTGGGCCATGTCTGCTTCTGCCTGGAGGAGCCGGCGGATCTGGTGGTGCTGCTCTGCGGCGTGGCCTATGCCGCCCAGAATCTGTGCTACAAGCTCTATTTGATCGTCTGGTGCGCCGGGGACGCCATGGGCCTTTACGACGGCTGGGGGGACCGGTTCGACATCTATTACCATCTGATGTACTATGCCCTGCTGGCCCTGGGGGCGGCAGGGGTGTACTTCTTCTTCCTCCGGGGGCTGGGGGAGCGGATCACGGACCGGCGGATCGACTACCGGATGTTCGCCGTGACAGCCCTGGCCCTGGCGGTGACGGTGGTGCTCTGCTCAGTGGAGGACATCTACTTCGCCCGGCTAAGTACCTTCCGGGAAAACAGGTTCGACCGGTGGGAATTTCTGGTGCTGCGGCAGTCCGGGAACGTGTTCTCCGTGATCTGCTGCGGCATCGTGCTGCTGCTGGCCTCCAAAACCATTGAGAGCCGGGCCCTGGAGCAGGAGGTGGCCTATCTGCAATATGCTATCCGCCAGGGCCAGTGGCAGTACGAAATGTCCAAGGACACCATCGAGCTGATCAATATCAAATGCCATGACATCAAATATAAGCTGGCCGCGCTGGCCGGCGGGCCCATGGGCCCGGAGGCGTGGCGGGACCTGGAAAAGAGCATCAATATTTACGACATGAAGGTGGAGACCGGCAACAAGCTCCTGGACGTGCTGCTGACGGAGAAGAGCCTTTACTGCGAGCAGAACGGCATTCGCTTTTCCTGCCTGGTGGACGGGGAGAAGCTGTCCTTCCTGGAGGACGGGGACCTGTACTGTCTCTTCGGCAACATCGTGGACAACGCCCTGGAGGCGGTCCGGGCGGTGGAGGAGCGGCAGAAGCGGGTGGTGAACCTGATCGTCCGGGCCCAGGGGGACATGGTGACCATCCAGGCGGACAACTACTACCAGGGAGACCTGACCTTCCGGGACGGCCTGCCCCTGACCACCAAGGCCGACGCCTCCTCCCACGGCTTTGGGATGCGCAGCATTCGGATGCTGGTCCAAAAATACGGCGGGGCTATGACCGCCTCCGCCCAGGACGGCGTATTCCACCTGAACATCCTTCTGAGCCCCACGCCGGAGAAGCATTGACATTTTACGAAAAAAATCAGCAGATTAGGAAACGCCCCTTGCTCCATAGTGCCTACTTTGGTATGATGCAGGCAACCTGTCCGGCCAGAGCGCCGGACCATTTTAGAGCAAGGAGTGAACATCCATGAGTAAACGCATCTTCGCACTGGCCCTGGCCCTGGTCCTGGTCCTGGCCTTGACCGCCTGCAACCAGGAGAAGCAGCCCGGCACCACCACCGGCGGCAAGGAGCCCGCGGGCACCACTGCCGGCGCCAACGAGCCGGAGACCCCCTTCGGCGGCGACATGCTGGTAGACTTCTCCGGCGGCGCTGATCCCACCGGAAACGTGTTCGCCTCCGACGGCTGGTCCAACGGCAGCGTGTTCAACACCTACTGGAAGGGCGACTGCCTGACCTATTCCGACGGCCAGATGCACCTGGGCATCCGTGACGCCAACGGCGAGGTGGAGCAGGGCTATTACAGCGGCGAGGCCCGCACCAACCTGTACTACGGCTACGGCGACTATGTGGTCAGCATGAAGCCGGCCAAGGTGGAGGGCACCGCAAGCACCTTTTTCACCTGCACCGGCCCCTACGACATCAACGCCCAGGGCGAGCCCAATCCCTGGGACGAGATCGACATTGAGTTCCTGGGCAAGGACACCACCGGCGTCCAGTTCAACTATTTTGTGAACGGCGAAGGCGGCCATGAGCACTGGTATGAGCTGGGCTTTGACGCCTCCGAGGGCTTCCATGAGTACGGCTTCCGCTGGACCGAGCAGGCCATCACCTGGTATGTGGACGGCCAGCCCGTCTACACCGTGGAGGCTTCCGCCGACACCCCGCTGCCTGCCGCTCCCGGCCGGATCCTGATGAACTACTGGTGCGGCACTCCTGACGCTGAGGGCTGGATGGGCAAGTACACCCTGTCAGACGCCACCGCCGACTATCAGTACATCAAGACCTCCGCCCAGGGCGCCCCCCTGGTCCCCGAGGAAGGCCAGGGCGGGGAGGAGATCCCCACCCAGGGCTTGGACGTGAACTTTGCCGACGGCGCCCCCGCCAACGGCAGCGTGTTCGCTTCCGACGGCTGGTCCAACGGCAGCGTGTTCAATACCTTCTGGAAGGGCGACCAGGTCACCTTCACCGACGGTCAGCTCCACCTGCACATCGCCGACGCCAACGGCGAGGTGGAGCAGGGCTACTATGCCGGCGAGGCCCGTACCGCTCTGCACTACGGCTACGGCGAGTACACCGTCAGCATGAAGCCCGCCAAGGTGGAGGGCACCGCCAGCACCTTCTTCACCTGCACCGGCAACTACGACATCGGCCTGGACGGGAACCCCAACCCCTGGGACGAGATCGACATCGAATTTTTGGGCAAGGATACCACCGGCGTTCAGTTCAACTACTTTGTGGATGGCCAGGGCGGCCATGAGCACTGGTATGAGCTGGGCTTCGACGCTTCCGAAGAATTCCACACCTACGGCTTCATCTGGTCCGAGGATTCCATCACCTGGACCGTGGACGGCGAGCCCGTGTACACCGTGGAGGCTTCCGCGGATACGCCGCTGCCCTCCACCCCCGGCCGGATCCTGATGAACTACTGGTGCGGCACCCCCGACGCGGAGGGCTGGATGGGCAAGTACACCCTGTCCGACGCGACCGCGGATTATCAGTGGGTCAAGACGACCGCCGAGGGCGTCAACCTGGGCGGCTAATCTTAGAAAAACAGCCATAGGGGCGGCTTGCCGCCCCTATGGTAGAAAGAATGGGCTGTCATGGGTTATCTGGGCATTGTCGCAATCGTTTTCGCTGTCCTCTGGTGCGTTTTTTTCCTGATGCTTTTTCACTATCAGGTGTTTGCCGTCATGGGAATGTTTACCCGGAAGGTCTATCCCCCGGCGAAGAAGCTGGGAAGATTTGGCGTTGTCATCTCCGCCCGGAATGAAGAACCGGTGATCGGGGCGCTGCTGGACAGCATTCGGAAAAACGACTATCCCCAGGAGAACCTGCGGGTCTTTGTGGTGGCTCATAACTGCACGGACCGCACCGCCGCCATCGCCCGGGCCCATGGCGCCACGGTCTACGAATACAACAATCCCAAGGAGCGGACCCTGGGCTTTGCCTACCGCTATCTGTTCCGGCAGCTCCGGCTCTCTGGCCTGGACAAAGGGCTGGACGGCTTTCTGGTCATCAACGCCGACAATGTCCTCACCCCCAGCTACATCCGCCGGATGAACGACGCCTTCCAGGCCAACGGCTGCCGGGAGGTGATCACCTCCTGCCGCAACTCCGGCAATTTCGGCAGCAACTACCTGTCCTGCCTATATGGGATCTTTTTCCTGGCCGCCTGCCGGTACGAGGCCCGGGGCCGCACCCTCTGCGGATGCAGCACCCGCATTTCCGGCACCGGCTATCTGTTTCCGGCGGAGCTGGTGGCGGAGGGCTGGGAGTACGTCACCCTCACCGAGGACTGGGAGTTCTCCGCCGACCAGATCGCCCAGGGCCGGAAGATCCTCTACTGCGACGAGGCGGAGCTGTTCGACGAGCAGCCCACCACCATCCCCATCATGCTGCGCCAGCGGCTCCGCTGGGCCTGCGGGCATATGACGGTCTTCTTCACCCGCTTCCGGGCCCTGGTGAAGAGCCTTTTTTCCCGGGGTCACACGGCCTCCCAGCGGTTTTCCGTGTTTGATTTCACCGCCTCCATTCTCCCCCTGGGGGTGATGGGCGTGGGGCTGCTGCTGATCCAGATCCTCTGTATCGCCCTGAGCCCGCTGTTCGGCTATGACGCCGGGCGGGTCTGGGCAGCCTACGGCTGGCTCAGCCTGGCGTTTTTCCTCGTCTCCTATGTGCTCACCGCCGTCTTCGCGGCGCTCCTGGTGATCCTGGAGCGGCGGCGGATCGGGCCCCTTGGGCCGGGAACGCTCACCGCGGCGATTTTGCTCTGGCCCTTTTTCATGTCGCTCAACATTTATCTGGATGTGGCCGCCCTGTTTCTGCCCAATTTGGAGTGGAAGGCCATCCCCCATGTGGGCTCTCAGCGCGGCGCGCCTCCCAAAACTGATCTGGAGGGAAATCTGTAATGGCAAAGAAAAACGGCAAAAAAATGAGCGCGAAGGTATTTACCGCCATTGTCGCCCCTCTGCTGGTGATTCTGCTGGTATTTTCCATCGCCTTGAATGTTGTCACCACCAGTATGTTCGACCTGGTGCTGCGGGATATCTTCGGGGAGACTCAGTTCGCCTCGAAAAATGTCGAAGGTGTGGACACCGCCTATTATAAGCGGGACATCGCCGATTCCCAGGAGCTCCAGGCCGCTGAGCAGACCTACACCCGGCAGGCCGGCGCCGAAGGCTTCGTGCTGCTGTACAACCGGGCGGAAAACGGCAAGGGTCTGCCCGTGGCGGCGGGCTCCAAGCTGAGTCTGTTCTCCTCCTCCTCCATCGATATCCTGGCGGGCGGCACCGGCTCCGGCGTCAGCACCATCTCCAGCGATATGCGTACCGCCTTGACCGAGCAGGGCTTCTCCATCAACGAATCCCTTTGGAAATTCTACACCGATAACAAATCCACCTACACCCGGGGCGCCGGCTCCATTATGTACGGCGGCGCCGAGGACTGGACCATCCGGGAGGCCCCCGTCTCCGCCATCCCCCAGGAGGCCAAGGACGAGGCCCAGGGCACGACCCCCATTTTCTTCTTCTCCCGCACCGGCGGCGAGGGCCGGGATCTGGGCCGCTATATGGGCGCCTGGACCGACGTGGAAGCCGACAAGGACAAGCACTACCTGGAGCCCAACTCCGTGGAGCTGGAGGTCGTGCAGTACCTGAACGACAACTTTGACAACGTGATTATCGTGGTGAACACCAATAACGCCTTTGAGCTGGGCTGGATCGCGGACTATCCCAATATTTCCGCCGTTCTGTGGGCCCCCGGCGCCGGCGGTGACGCCTGCCGCTCCATCGCGGACGTGCTCAGCGGCAAGGTCAACCCCTCCGGCCACCTGGTGGACACGTTTGCCTATGACGCCTTCTCGTCTCCGGCCATGCAGAACATGGGCGACATGATGATGGTAAACGGCGGCCAGGATGTGGAGGCCTGCGTCTTTTACGACGAGGGCATCTATGTGGGCTACAAGTACTACGAGACCCGTTATTTCGACAAGGTCCTGAACCAGGGCAATGCCGGCGACTATGACTACGCTGCCACGGTGCAGTATCCCTTCGGCTTCGGTCTGTCCTACACCACCTTCCAGTGGTCCGACTTCGCCATGAGCCCCATGGATGACAGCGGCAACATCCAGATCACCGTCAAGGTGACCAACACCGGCGCGGTGGCGGGCCGGGAAGTGGTCCAGGTCTACCTGAACGCCCCCTACACCGATTACGACAAGGCTAATTTCGTGGAGAAGGCCGCTGCGTCCCTGGTGGGCTTTGAAAAGACCGGCCTGATCCAGCCCGGCGAGTCTGAGACGGTCACCGTCACTGTCAACCGGAAGGACTTTATCTCCTATGACGATGTTTCCGCCAAGACCTACATTCTGGAGGCCGGGGATTATCTACTCACCGCCGCTCCCAACGCCCATGCCGCCGTGGACAACTTCCTGGTCTACGGCGGGGCCCAGGTGGAGCCCCTCTTCGGCGGGGCCGACGCCTCCTTCGTGGGCAAGTGGACCTATGACTACGCCGATAACGGCGGTGTGGACAATGTGACCTACGCCACCTCTCTGGTGGGCGTGGCGGTCACCAACCAGTTTGACCATGCCCATTACGACGAGCTGACCGCCCGGGATCAGTTCCTCACCCGGCAGAATTGGGCGGGCACCTTCCCCAAGACCCACGGCAACCAGGATTCCCAGCGGGTGAGCCCCTTCAGCGAGAAAAACGGCTACACCTGGGAGGTGGAGGTCTCCGACGAGATCAAGGCCAATATCCAGGCCCGGGGCGTGGGCGCTTCCATGAACCCCATGTCCGAGGAGGACGCCGCCGCCAAGGCCGGGAAGTACAACCAGTCCGGCAATCTGGAGCTGATCGACTACCGTGGCCGGGACTTTGACGAGGTGGAGGCCGAGGGCGGCTGGGATGCCCTGATTGACCAGATGGACCCCCAGGAGCTCCACGATATCATCCGCAACGGCGGCTATCAGACTTTGAGCTCCGCTTCTGCCAGCAAGCCCCGGGCCATCGACTATGACGGCCCCTCCGGCCTGAACGAGGGCGGCATCACCCATGAGCCCTATTCCATCACCTACCCCTGCGCCACCAACCAGGCGGCCAGCTGGGACCGGCAGAACGCCTATTACCACGGCTACTACGTGGGCGAGGACGGCCTGGCCGCCGACGGCAACTGGGGCAACCACCAGTACATCGGCATCATCTCCGGCTGGTACGCCCCGGCCATGAACATCCACCGCACGCCCTTCGCCGGTCGGAACTTTGAGTACTACTCCGAGGACGGCTTCATGTC
>CANRQC010000057.1 GCA_947632695.1 uncultured Oscillospiraceae bacterium
ATAGTAACAAGCGGTATTTTTGTGACTTCTATCTAAATGAAAGAGAATCCATTTCCTCGTCGCTTATGCCAAAATTTTTCCAGTTCATAAGATAATTCCCATCTTCATCCATTACGCCGATATAAAATTTACAAATGTATTCGCTTGCTGCGCTCCAATCTTCCATTTCCAGTAAATCATACAATCTGTTATATTCACTATCGCAGTCATCATAATCCTCTAATTCTGCAATTTCGTCCACAGTATAGATGTGAAGAAATCCATAGTCCATTCCTTTAACACCAGTAAATCTATATTCGATTGCTTGCGGGGCTACATCATCCACATCTAAAAAGGTAAAAGAAATGCCGTTCTCGTTGAAGAAATCTGCTACTTCCGTTAAGCTAAGTTTACCCCAATCCTTTTTTAAAAACTGTTTTAATGTCATAATAATTTTCCTCCTTATGATTTTATTTTGATACTAATATCTCGCTTGGTATCATAATTGCATTATAGCACATTTTAAAGATATGTCAATACCATTTTGAGAAAAAATTTATGATAAGTATCAAAATAACACAATCGTAAAGGTTTCGCCGTGGGGTTTCGCAATTCCGCATTGCACTACGGAGGGTTTCGCCGTGCCTTACACAACTAAAATACAGAAAAAGGGCGCCGATTCATTTCTGAAACGGCGCTCCTTCTGTTTGTGATATTTTGAAATTCCCTATTTTACGGGCTTTTTTCTTAACCGAAATACCTCTTGAGTAACCCCTCAAAGGCCTTTCCATGTCTCGCCTCGTCCTTGGCCATTTCATGGACGGTGTCGTGAATGGCGTCCAGGCCGTTCTTCTTGGCGCAGGCGGCCAAGTCGAACTTGCCCTGGGTGGCGCCGAACTCGCAGTCCACCCGCCAGGCCAGGTTCTTCTTGGTGGAGGCGGTCATGTTGGGCTCCAGGGTGCTGCCCAGGATCTCGGCGAACTTGGCGGCGTGCTCGGCCTCCTCATAGGCGGCCTTCTCCCAGTACAGCCCGATCTCGGGATAGCCCTCCCGATGGGCGATCCGGGCCATGCACAGGTACATGCCTACTTCGCCGCACTCGCCCTGGAAGTTGGCCTTCAGCTGCTCCAGGATATAGGCCTTGTCCTCGGCGGAGACGTCGGGGTTGTCCCGGACGGTCTTCTCGTAGATGCCGAACTCATGCTCGGCGGCCAGCTTGCCGCTGTCCTCCATCACCTTGAACTTGGAGCCGTCCACCTTGCACACCGGGCACTTGAAGCCCTCGGGGATGGACTCGCCTTCGTACACATAGCCGCAGACGGGGCAGACAAACTTTTTCATACTGTAATCCTCCTATTATCAATAAATTTAGGGTTGCTCTTCAAACTCATCCTTGCCGGCGCCGCAGAGCGGGCACGCGAAATCCTCGGGCAGGTCCTCCCACTTGGTTCCGGGGGCAATGCCGGCTTCGGGGCTGCCCTCTTCCTCGTTGTACTCCCACCCGCAGATGGCGCAAACGTATGTCATTTCCCTTCACCTCCTTGCCGGGAATGTTGACATTCGGGGCAGACGCCGGTAAACGTCAGCCGGAAACCGGACACCTGCCCGCCGGAGATCGCCTCCGCCGCCTGGGTCAGCGCCGCCGGGAGCGCCGGCTGGGGTAGATCCCGGATGCCGCCGCAGACCTGGCAGACGAAGTGGGCGTGGGGCGTGGGGTCGCCGTCGAAGCGCTCGATCCCCGCTACCGTCCCCAGGCTGGCGATCCGCCCCTGGCGCTTGAACAATGCCAGGTTGCGGTACACCGTCCCTAAGGACAGGTCCGGAAATTCCTCCCGCAGCTGCCGGTACACCCACTCGGCGGAGGGGTGGCTCCGGGTAGAGCGGAGGCAGGCAAGGATCGCCTCCCGCTTGCGAAACCGCTTTTCCACTTCTCGCCGCCCCCTTCGGATGCGAATCATTCCGATTGATACCCAGAGTATAGCATATCCCCATGGCTTTGTAAAGGGGCGGCACATTTTTTTCTTTTTTTGAAAAAAACCTATTGACAAATCCGATTTGTCTGTGTATACTAACTGTACTAACACTGCTAATACAGTTAGCATGGTTAGTACACTTCATACAAGGAGGAACGCCTATGATCCATTTGGACTATCGGGATGCCCGGCCGATCTACAGCCAGATCATCGATGGGCTCCGGGAGCAGGTGATCGCCGGGATCCTGCGGGAAGGCGACAAGCTCCCCAGCGTCCGGGAGCTGGCGGGGGAGCTGGCCATCAATCCCAATACCATCCAGCGGGCCTACCGGGAGCTGGAAGCGGCGGGATGGATCGCCTCCGTGCCCGGGAAGGGCAGCTTTATCTGCGGGATCCCGAAAAGCACCGGCCAGGTTGCAAGCCTGCTGGAGACCTTTGACAAGACCGTGTCGGCGCTGCTGCTGCTGGGCGTGACCCGGCAGGAGCTCTCGGCCCGGGTACTAGGGAGGGAAACAGAATGTTTGAGCTGAAAAATGTCACCAAGACCTTCGGCGGCTTCACCGCCCTGGACGATCTGAATATGACCGTCCCCAACGGCACGGTGTACGGCCTGGTGGGCCCCAACGGCGCCGGCAAAACCACGGTGATCCGCCATATGCTGGGGGTCTACCGCCCCGACCGGGGCACCATCCAGCTGGACGGCCAGGATGTTTACGAAAATGTGGCGGTGAAGGCCCGGATCGGCTCCATCCCCGACGACATTTTCTACTTCCCCTCCGCTACTTTGGATGAAATGCGGAAATTCTACCGGGGGATCTATCCTCAATTCGACGACCAGCTTTTTGAGAAGCTGAAGGAGATCTTCCAGCTGCCCCACGGCCCCATCCGGCGCTTTTCCAAGGGCATGCAGAAGCAGGCGGCCTTCCACCTGACGGTCTGCACCCGGCCGGAGGTGCTGATCCTGGACGAGCCGGTGGACGGGCTGGACCCGGTGATGCGCCGGCAGGTTTGGAGCCTGCTGCTGTCCGACGTGGCCCAGCGGGGCACCACCGTGCTGATCTCCTCCCACAACCTCCGGGAGCTGGAGGACATCTGCGACCATGTGGGCATCATGGACCACGGGAAAATGCTCATCGAGCGGAGCCTGGCGGATATGCAGGGCAGCACCGTGAAGGTGCAGCTGGTGGGGGACCCCCCCAAGGGCCTGAACATCCTCCACGAAAGCGTCTCCGGACGGCTGAAGACCTTAGTGGTCCGGGGGGAGGCCCAGGCGGTGGAGGCCGCCTTGGCTGCCGAAAGTCCCGCCTATTTTGACGTTTTGCCTCTTTCCCTGGAGGAGATCTTCATCTACGAGCTGGGAGGTGTGAACTATGAAGTCAAGAACATCGTTCTTTAGTCCCACGGTGTTCCGCAAGGACCTGACCCGCTTCGCCCCGGTCTGGGTCCTGTACGGCGTGGGTCTGCTGCTGGCCCTGCTGGTGATCCGGGGGCGGCTGGCCGTCAGCCTTGCCGAGTCCATGGGCGTTATGGCCGCTGTGGAGCTGTGCTACGCCCTGGTGGTGGGCCAGGTGCTCTTCGGCGACCTGTTCCAGAGCCGGATGTGCAACGCCCTCCACGCCATGCCCCTGCGCCGGGACTGCTGGTTCCTCACCCATGTGGCGGCGGGCCTGTTTTTCTTCCTGGTCCCCACGGGATCGATGGCGGCGCTGGCGGCGGTGCAGATGGGAAAGCACGCCTGGGTCGCCGGGATGTGGCTGCTGGGCTGCCTGCTGGAGTACCTGTGCTTCTTCGGCGTCAGCGTGTTCAGCGCCCTGTCCTCCGGCAACCGGGTGGGCATGGCCCTGATCTACGCCCTGATTAATTTCGTGTCCCTGATCGCCCAGTGGCTGTCCGAATACCTGCTGGACCCCCTGTTCTATGGACTTTCCGTGCCCGCCGGGCCCTTCCGGCGCTTCTGCCCGGTGTGGAGCCTGATCGACCGGGACTTCTTCAAAACCGCCGGCGGGTATTACAGCGATTTTCCCGACGCGAAGATCAAGCTGGTCTCCGAAGGCTGGATCTACGCCGGCGTCTACGCCGCGGCGGGCCTGGCGCTGATTGGCCTGGCGCTGTACCTGTACCGCCGGCGGAAGCTGGAGTGCGCCGGGGACCTGATCGTGGTCAAGGCGCTGGTGCCCGTGTTCCTCACGGTGTACACCCTGTCCGCCGGGGTGCTGTTCACCACGTTCTTCATGATCTTCGGCACGGTGGAGATCTATTCCGTCCTGGGCATGACGCTGCTGGCGGTGGGCCTGGCGGTGGGCTACTACACCGGCCGGATGCTGCTCCGGCGCACGGTGAAGGTATTCCAGCCCAAGTCGCTGCTGGGCCTGACGGGCATCGCGGCGGGGCTGGCGGTGATTATGGTGGCCGTCTACCTGGACCCCATGCGGGTCACCTACCGGGTCCCGGAGCGGGAGGAGATCCAGGCCGTCTCCATCGGGGACTATTCTCTGGCAAGCGAGGACTTCCTCTCTGAGGAGGACGCCATTTCCGCCGCCCTGGAGCTGCACCGCAGCGCCCTGGAGTACCGGGCGCCGGAGCGCTCCTATCCCCTGGAGGAGCGGTACTCCTTCACCCTGACCTATCAGCTGAAGGACGGGTCTATTCTGAGCCGGTCCTACGCGGTGCCCATGAGCGATCCGGCGGTGAAGGGGCTAAAGAAGCCCTGGAGCAGCTGCGAGCTGGTCCTGGGCATGAGCAAGGAGGAGATCGACGCCGGCAGCTACCCCGCTTTGAGGATTTATATCAATGGCGCCTACATTGAAGATCCCCAGCAGGTCCATGAAGTTCTGGAGGCCCTGGCCCAGGACTGCCAGGAGGGGAATCTGTGCCAGCTGGGCTTTGTAGCGAGGTGGGACAGCTCCCTCCATATGGAGATCGAAGAGCAGGACTACAATCAGACCTATTTCTACCACCATATCGCGGCCAGCCCCGACGCCCAGCATATCATCGGCTGTCTCATTGCCAACGGCTGGCGGTATGAGGACGGACGGCTGGTGACGCCGGAGGACCAAGAAATTTACGGGAAATAGCCCCCGGAAAGGAGGAGCCCGCCATGAAAAAAGAAGTGCTTGCCTGCCAGCTGGGAGTGCTGGCCTTGTGCGGGGCCCTGATCCTGGCCATGTGCCTGAGCCGGGGGAAACCCCTGCGGCTCCCCACCGTCTGGCATGACGGGGTCCCCGCCGCCATTCAAATCCAACAACCACATTTTACGGAAAGGAATGATCTTTATGTTTATTATTGAATCTATTCTTCGGTTTTTGTCCAGGATTTTGTCCGGCTCCATGCTTGAAACGATCCTGTTCTATTCCGCGCCGGTGGTGACGGGGATCCTGCTGGTCACCGGTCTGATCCTCTACCGCTTCGCCAAGCAGAAGTATCAGGCGGACCCGGCGCGCGTCTCCGCCGGACGTGTCAAGGGGCTGAAAGTCTTTATGATCGTCAGCGCCGTGCTGTTTGGGTTGACCACCCTGGCGGTGGCGGCCTTCACCTTCATCACCTATACGGTCATGGTCTCGATGTAAAGAGGCGGCCCGGAGGCCGCTCCGGGCCATTCCGCCAAGCGGAAGGTAAAAACGATATTTTGAATCAAAAGGAGGAGCGTTCATGGATTATCTATTTCGTTTCTTAGCGGCTTTTGTACCGGCCAACGCCATGCTTTACGCCATTCCCCTGGGGATGGGCCTGCTGTTCGCCATCAGCTGCTATCTCTACCGCTCGGCCCTGCGGAAGCAGCGGGAGGACCCCCAGAACGTCTACGCCGGGAGGATCAAGTCCCTGAAAGCCTTGAAAATCGTCAGCGGCGTGCTGTTTGCCGTGACGGTTGGGGTCGTGCTGGCCTACACCGTTCTGGTGTACGGGATCATGATTTCCATGTGAGGTGTTTTTTATGAAGGATCGTACATTTTACCGGGTTTTGGCGGCGGTGGTCGCCCTCTGCACCGCTTTGACCCTGGCCCATGTGGGCTACGGGGCCTGGGCCTATCAGAACAGCTCCATCGTCCAGTTTATCGCAAAGGAGCCGTGGTAATATGAAGCTTGTCAAGCAGCTTGCCGCCCTTCTGGCGGTGGTGATGGTGTTCGCCCTGTTCAATTTCAGCATGTACCGGGTATTCACCGGGCGGCTGGGCAACAACTTTAGCGGCGCCAGCCAGCTGAAAATGATAGAACTGGAAAAATATCTGCCCTTCCAGCCGGAGTCGGACCTGGCCCGGGTGGACGCATCTGTGAAGCTCTCCGGGGACCTGCCCGTTCTGGACGGGGCCTCCGCCCTGGTGCCGGTGTACGCCTCCGTCATCGAGAATCTGTACCCCCAGGGCTCCGTGACCTACGAGGGCGGAACCTTCTCCGACGACAATTACTATGGCGAGAATTTCGCCTCCGACAGCGTTATGCAGTATTATAACACCGTCCGGGGCTACAAGGCCATCGTGGACGGGGACACAGATCTTTTCTTCAGCGGAGGACCGTCGGAGGAGCAGAAAAAATACGCCCAGGAGCAGGGGGTGGAGCTGGTCTACGTCCCCATCGGGCGGGAGGCCTTCGTGTTCTTTGTCAACCAGGCCAACCCGGTGGACGGCCTCACCGCCGACCAAATCCGGGACATCTACGCCGGGGACTGCACCAATTGGAAGGATGTGGGCGGCCCCAACCGGGCCATCAACCCCGTCACCCGGATCGCGGGCAGCGGCAGCCAGACCCGCATGGAAAAATTCATGGGCGACCGGCCCTTCGGCCTCAAATCCCCCTTCGCCATCACCGGCGGCTCCCTGGGCTATTCCTTCCGGTTCTACCTGGAGGGCATGGTGCAGGATAACAGCGTCAAGCTCCTGGCGCTAAACGGGGTCTACCCCAGTATGGAGAATATCCAGAGCGGCGCCTATCCCCTGGTTTCGGAGTTTTACGCCATCTACCGGGCGGACAACGACAATGAAAATATCCAAATCCTTCTCGACTGGCTCCTCTCCCCGGAGGGCCAGGAGATGATCGCCGCCACGGGCTACATTCCCCTCGCTAAAGAATAAACGCGCCCCGCCGCCGAGGAATCGGCGGCGGGACTGCTTTTGAAATTCAAAGGACGATGTTTTCCTGCCCGCCCGCCAGCCAGGCCGCCAGATTGGAAAACACGATCTCGGCCCGCCGGGCCATGGACTGCTCCGTGGCGAAGGCCATGTGAGGCGTCAGCAGGGCGTTTTTGCAGCGCAGCAGCGGCTCCCATTCCGGCAGCGGCGGCTCGGAATCGAACACGTCGATCCCCGCCCCGGCGATCACGCCCTGATCCAGCGCCTCCGCCAGGTCCCGGGCCACCACCACCGGCCCCCGGGCCACGTTGATCAGCAGGGCGGTGGGCTTCATCTGGGCCAGGGCCGCCCGGTCGATCATCCCCCGGGTGTCGGCGGTCAGAGGGCAGTGGAGAACCACCACGTCGGACTTTTCCAGCAGCGTCTCCCGGCTTACCTGCCGGATGTAGCCGGGCAGCTCGGGATGGGGCCTCCGGTTGTGGGCCAAAATTTCCGCGCCGAAGGCGTGGAGCAGCGCCCCGGTGCGCCGGCCGATTCGGCCGCAGCCCAGGATGCCCACGGTCTTGCTCCCTAGCTCCCAGCCCACCAGGCCGTCCTTGACCCCGCCATTCCGGCACCGGTCCTCCGCCTGCCGCAGATTCCGGGCCAGGGACAGGATCATCCCCACCGCCAGCTCCGCCACCGCCTGGTCGGAATAGCCGGAGGCGTTGCTTACCCGGATGCCCCGCGCCCTGGCGGCGGCCAGATCCACATGGTCCGTCCCCGTGAAGGCGACGTCGAGGAACCGGAGCTTTTCGGCACTCCGGATGGCCGCCCCAGGCAGGGGCATATTGGCCAAAATCGCCGCGTCCGCGTCCCGGAGCCGTTCCGCCAGGAGATCCACGTCTTTTGTTGCCGCATAGTGTTCAAAGGCGTGCCCCTGCTGGATAAAGGGCGCCTCCAGCCGTTCCAGGGCCTCCTTTGGAATGCCCAGGGACTCCAAAATCACGATTTTACTCATGGCCGGTCCTTTCTTCTCCCATTCGGGAGATAAAAATTGCATAAGCGCGGCGCTTATGCTATAATAGCCCCATCCAATTTTCCCGGGAGGCACACCATGGCACAGATCGTTTCCATCCAGGATCTCAGCGCCCCGGAGCTGGCGGCCTATTCCCAGCTGACCAACGCCCAGCTGCGCAGCCGGCTGGAGCCGGAGAAGGGGATCTTCATCGCCGAGAGCGCCAAGGTCATTTCCACGGCTCTGGACGCCGGGTATAAGCCCATCAGCCTGCTGATGGAGCGGCAAAAGCTGGAGGGCCCCGGCGAAGTGCTGCTGGACCGGGTGGGGGAGGCGAAGGTGTTTGTAGGCGAGCGGGCGCTGCTGGCGTCTCTCACCGGCTACCCCCTGACCCGGGGGATCCTCTGCGCCATGGCCCGCCCGGTTCTGCCTGCCCCGGAGGAGATTTTGCGGTCTGCCCGGCGGGTGGCGGTGCTGGAGGGCATTGTGGACGCCACCAATATCGGCGCCATTTTCCGCTCCGCGGCGGCGCTGAATATGGACGCCGTGCTGCTCACTCCCACCTGCTGCGACCCCCTCAACCGCCGGGCGGTGCGGGTCAGCATGGGGACCGTGTTCCAGGTGCCCTGGGCCGGCCTGGAAGGCGCCTGGGCCTGGCCCCAGGAAGGACTGGCACGGCTGAAGGAGCTGGGCTTCGTCACCGCCGCCATGGCCCTGGGGGAGGGGGCATTGCCTCTGGACAGCCCCCGGCTGCAAGGTTTAGAAAAGCTGGCCCTGGTGCTGGGCGCGGAGGGGGACGGCCTGTCCCAGGCCACCATCGCCCGGTGCAATCACACGGTCCGCATCCCCATGGCCCACGGGGTGGACTCCCTCAACGTGGCCGCCGCCAGCGCCGTGGCCTTCTGGCAGTTCCGGGTCCGGGAGGCGGAGACTGGCTGACTGTTCAGCCCTGGGCTTTTTCTTCATTTTACCATGCCCCGGCGCGGAAAGCGCCGGGGCGGCCGTTTAGGATTCATATCCGCTGGGGTTTTGCTTTTGCCAGTTCCAGCTGTCCCGGCACATGTCCTTGAGACCCAGCTCCGCCTGCCAGCCCAGCACCTCCCGGCTCTTGGCGGGGTCGGCGTAGCAGGTGGGCAGGTCCCCGGCCCGGCGGGGACCGATCTTGTAGGGAATTTGGACCCCGTTGGCCTCCTCAAAGGCGTGGACCATGTCCAGCACGCTGTAGCCCTGGCCCGTGCCCAGGTTGAAGACCTCGGTGCCGGTGTGGGCCAGCAGATACCGGATGGCGGCCACATGGCCCTTGGCCAGGTCCACCACATGGATATAGTCCCGGACGCCGGTGCCGTCGGGGGTGGGGTAGTCGTTGCCAAAGACGTTCAGGTGGTCCCGCTTGCCCACGGCGGTCTGGGTGATATAGGGCATTAGATTGTTGGGAATGCCGTTGGGATGCTCCCCGATCCGCCCGCTTTTGTGGGCACCCACCGGGTTAAAGTAGCGCAGCAGCACCACGGACCACTCCGGGTCGCTGCGGGCGGCGTCCCGGAGAATTTGCTCGCCGAAGTATTTGGTCCAGCCGTAGGGGTTGGTGCAGTTGCCGGTGCGGGAGGTCTCCTTCAGGGGCATCTCGTTATCCCCGGAGTACACCGTGGCGGAGGAGGAGAAGATGATGGCCTTCACCTTGTGGCGGGCCATGACCTTGCACAGGGAAATGGTGGCCCCCAGGTTGTTCTCATAATAGGTCAGGGGGATCTGGACCGATTCCCCCACGGCCTTCAGGCCCGCGAAATGGATGGCGCAGGTGATGGTATGCTCCGTGAAGATCTGATCCAGCAGTTCTTCGTCCCGCACGTCCCCGGGATAGAAGGGGATCTTCGCCCCGGTGAGCTGTTCCACCCGGGCCAGGCTTTCCGCGCTGGAATTGCACAGATTGTCGATGACCACGGGCTCCATCCCCGCCTCGATCAGCTCCAGGCAGGTGTGGCTTCCGATATACCCGGCTCCGCCGGTGACCAGTACTTTCATCATAAAAGCTCCTTTCATCCGTCCCATTCCCGCCGCCACTGTACGGGGGCAGATAATAATAGTGTAATCATTTTTGAAAAAAAAGCAAGACCAAATACCCCTTTTCCGAAAAAAAGACGCCCCATCCGTCCGCCTCCACGAAACATTTTATCCCTGCCTGCCCACGTTTCACGGACGAAAAGAGGCGGCCTGTACACATTGCCGGAAAACCGGGAAAAATGGGGCCGGATTTCTTGGCATTGTGGAAATTGACAAATCCGCGCTAAAAAATTATACTATTTACACAATGTTCTATTCCCAATTGGGGAGGCTGAAATATGATCAAAGTTTGGGATGTTACCATCCCCCAGCTGTCCGGAGACGAGATCCGGCGGGCTTATGTGTATCTGCCCAAGTCCTACGAAAAGCACCCGGAGAAGCGGTATCCGGTGATGTACATGTTCGACGGGCACAATGTGTTTTTCGACGATCACGCCACCTACGGCAAGTCCTGGGGCATGGGCGACTATCTGGACAAAACCGGCAAGGAGTTGATCGTGGCGGCGGTGGAATGCACCCACCAGGGGAACAACCGCCTCAGCGAGTACTCCCCGGTGAGCTTTGCAAATGAGGTCCTGGGGAAGGTCCGGGGCCGGGGCCGGGAGTACATGACCTGGATGCTGGGCACGTTTAAGCCCCAGATCGACCGGGCGTACCGGACCCTTCCCGACCGGCGGAATACCCTGATCTGCGGCTCCTCTATGGGCGGGCTCATGGCGCTGTACGCGGCCGTCAATTATAATAATGTCTTTCAGCGGGCGGCCTGCCTGTCTCCCAGTTTGTGGGTGGACACGGGGAAGGTCCTCTCCCTGATCGCCCGGGGCCGGATGAAAACGGATACCTGCATCTACATGGACTACGGCAGCCGGGAGCTGTTCAATCACAACGCCAACACCGACGCCCTGGTCTCCGCGGCCCAGCTGCTGCTGATCAAGCAGATCAACCTGACGTTGCGCATCGTCCCCGGCGGGGACCATTCCGAGGCGTCCTGGGAGCGGCAGATCCCCGTTTTCATGGACTGCCTGGGCATTTAGGAGGAAGCACATGGAGATTCAGTATTACCGCCACTATTCCGGCTGTCTGGGCCGGGACATGGAATTTAAGGTCTACGGCCACGCCGGGAAGCCGGTGATGTTCATTCCCTGCCAGGGGGGCCGGTTCTTCGATTTTGAAAACTTCCACATGACCGACTACTGGGCCAAGTGGATCGAGGAAGGCCGGTGCATGGTCTACTCCGTGGACACGGTGGACAACGAGACCTACGCCGACCTGGGCGGCGACCCCCGGCGGCGGATCGAGCGGCATGAGCAGTGGTACCACTACATTGTGGATGAGATGGTGCCCACCATCCGGCACCTCAGCGGCCTGCGAAACGGCTACGACCAGGGGATCATGCCCTTCGGCTGCTCCATGGGGGCCATGCATGCGGCCAACCTGTTCTTCCGCCGGCCGGACCTGTTCGACAAGGTCTTCGCCATTTCCGGCCTCTACGACTCCCGGCTGTTCTTCGGGGACTACATGGACGACCTACTCTACCAGAACACCCCGGTGGCGTACCTGGCCAATATGCCTCAGGACCACCCCTACATCGAGATGTACAACCAGCGGGAGATCCTCATCGTGGTGGGCCAGGGGGCCTGGGAGGACGAGCTTTTGAGCAGCACCCGGTGGCTGGACACGGTGCTGGCCCAGAAGGGAATCCGGGCCCGGTTTGAATATTGGGGCTACGATGTGAATCACGACTGGCCCTGGTGGTATAAAATGGTGGATTACTACGTCCCCCAGCTACTGTGAGAAAAGGAGAGAAACAGCATGAAAAACTTCGTTTTTATTTCCCCCAATTTCCCGGTGACCTACTGGAAATTCTGCGCCGAGCTGAAAAACAACGGGATGCGGGTCCTGGGCATCGGCGACTGCCCCTATGACCAGCTGACCCAGCAGCTGCGGGATTCCCTCCATGAGTACTACAAGGTGTCCAGCCTGGAAAACTATGACGAGGTCTTCCGGGCCGTGGCCTTCTTCACTTACAAGTACGGCAAGATCGACTGGCTGGAGTCCAACAACGAGTACTGGCTGGAGCGGGACGCCCGGCTGCGCACCGAGTTCAACATCACCAGCGGCTTCAAGAACGAGGACATGGAGCGGGTCAAGCGGAAGTCCGCTATGAAGAAATACTATGCCGAGGCCGGCATCCCCACCGCCCGGTATCATCTGGTGGAGGGGTATGACGACGCCGCCGAGTTCGCCCACATGGTGGGCTATCCCGTCATCGTCAAGCCGGACAACGGCGTGGGGGCCAACAACACCTACCGCCTGGCCAGTGACGACGATCTGCGCTTCTTCATCGATACCAAGGACGATAATGTGTATATCATGGAGGAGTTCATCAACGGTTACGTCCGCAGCTACGACGCCATTATCGATTCCCACGGCGATCCCATCTTCGAGTCCGGCAACATCACCCCCAATTCCCTGATGGACATCGTGAACACCCAGAGCAACTGCCTGTACTACCTGGTGCCCTACCTGCCCGAGGACTTCCGGCAGATCGGCCTGCGGACGGTGAAGGCCTTCAATGTCCGCAGCCGCTTCATCCACCTGGAGTACTTCGTTCTCAACGCCGACCAGGAGGGCCTGGGCAAGAAGGGGGACGTGATCGGTTTGGAGGTCAATATGCGCCCCGCCGGCGGCTATACCCCCGATATGTACGACTACTCCGCCGAGACCGACGTGTATAAAATGTGGGCGGATATGATCGCCTTTGACCGCTGCACCCTGCCCCAGGACAAGCCCCGGCACTTCTGCGCCTTCTGCGGCCGCCGGGACGGGAAGAATTTCTACCTGGATCACAACGCCATCATGACCAAGTACGCCCCCAATATGCGGATGTGGGGCCGGATCCCGGACGCCCTCTCCGGCGC
>CANRQC010000058.1 GCA_947632695.1 uncultured Oscillospiraceae bacterium
CCCATTCCTCCAGGGTCTCCTCCGTTACCGGAGTCAGTTCTGCCTGGGTCTGGGGTAGAGCGGCCTTTTGGGCCGTCATGCGCCAGATTTCCGTGGAGAGAGGTCCGTTTTCCGGCTCCGGCAGCCCGGTGGCGTACACCGCTTTGGCCCCGGCGGCCCGGCAAAACTGGGCGCACTCGGCGGCCAGCGCTTTCCCGTCCTGGGCCGAGAGAATGCGTACATAGGCGGTCCCAAACCCCGGGACGGAGGCCAGAATCAGATTCGCGGCCCCGTTTTCCGTTGTAAACAGGGGAATATCCTTCATTTTTCCTCCCTCTCCCGAATATTTGACAAACGCCGGGCCCATGTGCTATAATCCCCCCAGACAAGGGGGCGTTTTGAATGGAACGGGCGGTATTTTTCGATCTGGACGGGACCCTCACCGACTCCGGGGAGGGGATCCTCAACTGCGCCGAGCTGACGCTGCGGCATTTTTCCCTGCCGGTGCCGGACCGGGCGGCCCTGCGGGTCTTCGTGGGCCCGCCCCTGCGGGATACCTTCCTGCGCTTCGGCGTTCCGGCGGAGCGGATGGAGGAGGCCATCGCGGTCTATCGGAGCCGGTATAATACCGTGGGAAAATTCGAAAATTTCCCCTATCCCGGCATCGAGGAGGCGCTGGGGCGGCTGAAGGCGGCGGGTTTTACCCTCTATGTAGCCACCTCCAAGCCGGAGGCCCTGTCCATCGAGATTCTGACCCATTTCGGCCTTGCTCCCTATTTTGGCCTTATCTGCGGCGGCACCCCCGACGGCAGCCGGGACGAGAAGGCCCAGGTCATCGCCTATCTCCGCGGCCAAATTCCCGCCTCCCAGGCGGTGATGGTGGGGGATACCGCCTTCGATGTCCTGGGGGCGGCAGCCCATGGCATTCCAACGGTGGGGGTGTCCTGGGGCTATGGGGCGGTCCAGGCCATGAAGGACGCCGGCGCGGCGGCTATCGCGGCCACGCCGGAGGAGCTGACGGACCTGCTTCTCTCGGAAAAGCTGTGGAAAGAACCTTGTGGGCGCTAATTTCAGCGCCCACAGATTTTATTTTAGACCCTCCAGAGCCGCCCGGATTCGGCTATTGGCCCGGTCCCAGCCCAGGATCCCGATGACGGTGTACAGGTCCGGGGAATTGGTCTTTCCCGTGAGGGCCACCCGCAGGAAGCCGGACACATCCGCCACGCTGCCGGGGAAGGCGCTGGGATCGGCCTTGTAGGCCCGCATATCCGCCGTAAAGCCCATCTCCTCGGTGAGGGCCTTGACCTTCTCGAACCAGGCGGCGGCGTCGTCCGCCGGGTCGCCGGTCTCCAGGTACCGGGCCAGGGCCTTTGCCACCGTCTTCTTGGGGAATTTGGGGTCAAATTCCGGGGCCGCCAGGTATTCGTCGTAGAAAAAGCCCATGTAGTCCTTGGCGTCCTTCCAGGTGGCCAGGTCCTTCCGAGGCTTTTTCCCGCCCCGGCCGATGGCCAGAATGGCCTGGGCGTAGGCAGGGTTGGAGGCCAACTTTTCCCCAAATTCCGGGTCGTACTGCTCCGCCCACTTGGTCAGCAGACGGTAGACCTGGGAGGCGGGCATCTTGGCAATGACATTTTTCGACACGTCGATGAGCTTGGCGTAGTCAAACAGATTTCCCGCCGGGTTCAGCTTTTTGGGGCTGAAGGGGAAGGCGGCCGGGTCGGCGTCCGGGTTGGCCCGGCGCCAGTCCTCGTAGTTGGAGTTTAGCAGGGTCATGATATACTCGTACACCGCCTCCACCGGGAATCCCGCCGCCTGATAGTAGGTCAGGGCCAGCTCCGGGTCCTTCCGCTTGGACAGCTTCCGCTTGGAGGCCCCGTCCATCTTCATCAGCGGCCCGATGTGGACATACTTGGGCAGCTTAAAGCCCAGGGCCTGGAACAGCTGGATGTGGAAGGGCAGGCTGGGCAGCCACTCGTCCCCCCGGACCACATGGGTGGTCCGCATCAGATGGTCGTCCACCGCGTGGGCGAAGTGGTAGGTGGGGATGCCGTCGGCCTTCAGCAGCACATGGTCCACGTCGTTTTCCGTCACCGTCAGGGTCCCCTTCACCAGATCGTTGAACTTAAACTGGCGGCTGCTGTCCCCCGGACTGCGGAACCGGAGGACCCAGGGCTTCCCGGCATCCAGGGCGGCCTTTACCTCCTCCAGGGGCCGGTCCCGCCAGAGGGCGTACTTTCCATAGTAGCCGGTGGTCTCCTTGTTGGCCTCCTGCCGCTCCCGCATGGCGGCGAGTTCCTCCTCCGTGCAGAAGCAGGGGTAGGCCATGCCCTTTTCCACCAGGAGCTTGGCGTAGACGTGGTAAATTTCCGCCCGCTGCCGCTGGCGGTAGGGGCCGTAGTCCCCCGAATCGCCCTCCACGGTGGCGCCCTCGTCGAAGGCGATGCCGTAGTGCTTCAGGCTTTCGATCAAAACCTCCACCGCCCCGGGGACCTCCCGCTTGGCGTCGGTGTCCTCCACCCGGAGGAACAGCACGCCGCCGGTGCGGTGGGCCATCCGCTCGGAGGTCAGCCCCTGGACCAGATTGCCCAGGTGGACAAAGCCGGTGGGGGAGGGGGCCATCCGGGTGACCACCGCCCCTTCGGGCAGATTCCGGGGGGGATATTGGGCCTCCAGCTCCTCGGGCGTCTTGGTGACATGGGGAAATAAAAGCTGAGAAAGGGTCTCCATAGCGCTACCTTCCTTTAGATGTTTGCACCATGATACCATTTTCCGGCGGGAAAGTCAATTTCTTCGTTGCGTTTTTCCGCCCGCTGTGATACAATACAGAAAAATTAAAAGAGGGGTTTACCATGGAAGAAGCAAAAAAGACCATGCTCTCCGGCATCAAGCCCAGCGGGGACCTGACCCTGGGCAGCTACCTGGGGGCCATTAAAAACTGGGCGGCCCGGGCGGAGGAATACGACTGCTATTATTTCATGGCGGATCTCCACGCCATCACCGTCCGGCAGAACCCGGCGGACCTGCGCCGCCGGACCCTGGAGCAGCTGGCCCAGTACATTGCCTGCGGCCTGGACCCGGAGAAGAACACCCTGTTCATCCAGAGCCACGTCCACCAGCACGCGGAGCTGGGCTGGGTCCTGAACTGCTATGCCATGTTCGGCGAGCTCTCCCGGATGACCCAGTTTAAGGACAAGAGCGCCAAAAACGCGGACAATATCAATGGCGGCCTGTTCACCTATCCCTGCCTGATGGCGGCGGACATTCTGCTCTACCAGCCGGACTATGTGCCGGTGGGGGACGATCAGAGGCAGCATGTGGAGCTGTGCCACGCCATTGCCCGCCGGTTCAATGGCGTTTACGGCGACGTGTTCAAGCTGCCGGAGCCCTACATTCCCAAGGTGGGGGCCCGGATCATGAGCCTGTCGGACCCCACCTCCAAGATGTCCAAATCCGAGGAGGAGAACGGCGGCACCGTGCTGCTGATGGACCCGCCGGAGACCATCGCCCGGCTGTTCAAGCGGGCGGTGACGGACTCGGAGACCTTTGTCCACTATGACCCGGCTCAGAAACCCGGCGTCTCCAACCTCATGACCATCTACTCCGCCGTCACCGGCAAGAGCTATGACGAAATCGAAGCGGAATTTGCCGGCCAGGGCTACGGCGTTTTCAAGCCCGCCGTGGGGGAGGCGGTCATTGAGACCCTCCGGCCCATCCGGGAGGAGGCAAGCCGATTGATGAAGGACAAGGCCTACCTGGAGGGCGTCTACCGGGCCGGCGCCGAAAAGGCCGGCCATATCGCGGAGAAAACCCTGCGGAAGGTCTATAAAAAAGTGGGCTTCGTGGCCCGCTGACAGGCTGGGGCCCTTTTTCCACCAAAATACCACGCCCATCCGGCTGCCCAAGGGCAGCCGGAAATATTTTGCGGAAAAATGGAAAAATCCTCTTGACAAAACTGTGCTTACTGTATATACTGTTCATATACAGACAACCAAAGGGGTGAGCGTTTGCAGATCTACATTGACAATCACAGCGGCGCGCCGATCTACGACCAGATCTTCCGCCAGCTCCGGGACCAGATCATCTCCGGGGCCCTGCCGCCGGAGACGGCGCTGCCCTCCATCCGCAACCTGGCCAAGGACCTTCGGATCAGCGTCATCACCACCAAGCGGGCCTACGACGAGCTGGAGCGGGAGGGCTTTCTCTACACCGTGGCGGGGAAGGGCTGCTTCGTGGCACCCCGGAACGTGGAGCTGCTTCGGGAGGAAAATTTGAAGCAAATCGAATCGCTGCTGGCTCAGGCCGCCCGCCTGGCGGCCAGCTGCAATCTGAGCCGGGAAGAGCTGCAGGAAATGCTCCGGCTGACATGGGAGGATTGACATGAACGCACTGGAAGTCAGAGACCTGACCAAGCATTACAAAAATTTCACCCTGGACCGCCTCTCCTTTGACCTGCCCATGGGCAGCGTCCTGGGCCTGATCGGGGAGAATGGGGCCGGGAAAAGCACCACCTTGAAGCTGATTTTAGAGATCGCCAAGAAAGACGGCGGCGCCGTGTCCGTCCTGGGCAGCAAGCCTGGGGAGCGGCTGCCCAAGGAGCGGATCGGCGTGGTGATGGACGAGGTAGGGATCCACGGCTGCCTCTCCGCCCGGGACCTGGGCCGGATTCTCTCCGGCGTCTACCCCAACTGGGACCGGGCCGCCTACGACGCCTACCTGAAACGCATGGATTTGGACCCCAAAAAGCAGTTCAAGTCCTATTCCAGGGGCATGAAGATGAAGCTGGGCATCGCCGCGGCGCTGTCCCACGACCCCCAGCTTCTGATCCTGGACGAGGCCACCAGCGGCCTGGACCCGGTGATCCGGGACGAGGTGACGGACCTGTTCAGCGAGTTCACCCGGGACGAAAACCGGGCGGTGCTGATCTCGTCCCACATTGTCAGCGACCTGGAAAAGATCTGTGATTACATCGCCTTTCTCCACAAGGGGCGGCTTCTGCTGTTTGAGGAAAAGGACCGGCTCAAGGAGCGCTGCGGCCTGCTCCAGTGTACGGCGGAGGAGCTTTCCGATCTTCCCGCCGGGGCGGTGCTGGGCCGGAAGGTCACGCCTTACGGCGTTCAGGCCCTGGTGGACCGGAGGGACGTCCCGGCGGGGCTGCACATCAGCCCGGTGGACCTGGAGCAGATCTTCATTTTCATGGTAAAGGAGGCGCAGCCGGATGCTTGGCCTGCTGTATAAGGATTTTCTGCTGCTGTGGAAGCAGTATCTGTTCTTTTTCTTCACCATGGCCTTTGCCATGATGGTGGGGGTGACCGCGACAGTGACCAATCTGTTTTTTGTGCTGTTTCCCGTGCTGTACGCGGCGGTGCTGCCCCCCAGCCTGGTGAGCATGGAGGAGCGGGAGCGCTGGACGGCCTTCGCCCTGACCATGCCCCCCTCCCGCCGGACCATGGTGACGGAAAAATACCTCCTGGGCCTGCTGCTGTGTCTGACCATGGGGCTGCTGAACATGGCTTTCAGCCTGGTCTTCTTGGCCCTAGGCGAGGCGGTGGATCTGGTTGCCCGCTTGGAGCTGACGGCCCTGGGGATGGCCTTCGGGCTGGGGTCGATGGCGGTCCAGTTCCCCCTGGTCTATTGGCTGGGGGCGGAGCGAGCGGTGATCGCCACCTCCGTGGTGGCCGGGCTTGTCTGCGGCGGCTCGGCGATCTTCAGCTTTTCCGGCGCTCTCCGGCCCCAGGGCCTGCCGGTCCAGCCCCTGCTGGGGGTGTTCCTGGTGGTGCTGCCGCTGCTGGCCGGGTCCTGGGCCCTGTCCCAGTGGCTGTTCGGCCGCCGGAGCCTGTGACGGAGGCGCGAGCGATAAAGAAACCGCCTCCCCACCCGGGGAGGCGGTCAGCTGTCTTTGGACAGCAGATAGTCCCAATATTTTTCCAAGGCCCTCTGGTCCTCCGGGGACAGCCGTTCCCACCGGTCCAGGAGGGCTTTTTGCCCCTCCGAAAGGGGAAAGACCGCCGGCTCCGGCCCAAAAAACTGGCTCAGCGTGATCCCAAACCCGTTGCAGATCCGGCTCAGCGTATAAATCGACGGTGCGTTGGTCCTCCGAAGCATCATGCAAAGGGTAGAGTATGTGACGCCGCTCTCTTTTGCGAGCCGGTACAGTGACCAGCCCCGCTCCTTGCACAGCGATTCGATCTTTTTGATGACCTCCCGTTCTTCCATACCCTTCGCCTCCATTCTGATAGTATTTTATCCTTTATATCACATTTTCGATAGAGAAAAAATGTGATATAAATGCTTGACATAGTATCATAAAAGCGATATAATGTGAGCAGGAATATGACGAGGTTTCGTCATAAGAAAGGAATGGAGGTAGTAAAGAATGAAGTTCACAAAATTCTGGGCCCTACTCCTGGCGCTGTGCCTGGCGGTGGGGATGCTGCCGGTGAGCGTCTTCGCGGCGGGCGAAACCAGCGGCGACTGGGAAAACATCCACAGGGAGTTCGACACGGCGTCCGCCACCCTGACCATAACAGGAGAGGGCGATATGCCGGATGGAAGTAACAATTCTCAACGGCCATATGATTCATTTCGCGACAGTATTAAAAATGAAAATATGGGGGTGCAGTTCCAAGCGATAGACAAAACGCAGGATGAGTATAAAATAACTCACCAAGTTGTTGAAGTTATCGGAGATGCTTTGTTTGCTGACAAATATGGCATGACCTATTCTCAGCGTTTGCCGTTGATTTCCTTCAAAATTGATGAAGGGGCGGCAAAGTATATAAAACTTGCCATCAATGGAAAATTGGTAAAACAAGGATACGACAGTATTATTGATCTATCGGAAGTAACAGGAAAAGAGGAATATGCGACTCTACATTACACAACTTATGAGATAACTGAACAGGATGGAAATACAGTAATATCTCTGATAGATGATTTCTACTTAAATCAAACAGTTTATGATTCCGACGAAGGCAAGTATGTACCAAACATGGACGGGGAGACTGAATTTACGTTCATCTTTGAAGATGGCGCTGCTACTGTGACAGTTCCCGTATACAGGCTTCAAGGAAATTATACCGTCAATAATGACAATGATTTTAAGTGGAACTATAACAGCAATACTAATTTTGAGGTGCGGACAAACGCTTTCAATAATATTCCCGAAAACGTGTATATTGATAATATGCTAGTGCCCGCTGATAATTATACAGTTAAAGCGGAAAGCGGAACAGTGGCAATCAATGCGTCGTATATGAAAACATTAGCTTATGGAGAACATTCTCTTGTGCTGATATTTGACGACGGCGATGCAGAATGTTACTTTGCTTGTTGGTATGGTGAAAATTATGCAAATAAACTTTTGGATGATAACGGCTTTCAATGGATACATGGCAGCGATGAAGATATTACAATACATATTGGCGTTAGTGCAGATGAGTTTGTTGGGTTATACAGCAATTTCTATGGTTTTGCATCCGGTCACCCCGATCCAGGGTTCATTGATAGAAGCGAGTATACTGTGACCAAGGGCGAAAATGATACTACAGTAATCACAATTCCGGCTGATTATTTTGCTTATGGGGAAAAAACCAATCAACCTAATTATTTACGAAAGACAACTTATATGGCTGCCTGGTGGTTTACACCCGTTTTCAGAAACGGAGATTTGTTCATTCCAGTAAGCAGTGCATACAATGTCCTCGAAGGGAAGAATGTAGTGTGGGACCCTGAGGATGGTCAAGACGTTACAATAAAAATAGATTTAGCACCGATAATATATAGTAACCCTTTGTATTCAGCAAGTATTGAATCCATAGAGATTGATAATGAAAGGAACTCGTTATCCACTGATAAATACACCATAGATGGCAATACGATTACGCTTCATAAGGAGTTTTTGCAGACGCTTTCTAGTGGAAAACATGAGCTATCTATTTTCATTAACGATAGTCCTGGAGGATATGCTTATACGACATTGACAGTCATTGGCACTTCCGGTGACCTCACCGGCGATGGTGAAATGGACACTCGTGACGCCACACGGCTGGTACAGCATTTGTCCAACTGGGATGCGGAACTGATGGGCAGTGCGGATTTCAATAATGACGGAGCGGTGGACACCCGTGACGCCACCCGACTGATCCAGTATCTTTCCGGCTGGGAAGTTAAACTCTACTAACGGAGGAATATCATCATGAAAAAGACAATAATCACGCTTTTTGTCCTGTGCGCCATGGTTCTGTCCATGTCCCAGGTCTTCGCCGCCGGGGAGCCGGCTCTGGAGATTTCCAAGGTCGCTGCTAAAGCCGGTGAAACCGTAGATGTGACTGTCAGTGTCAAGAACAGCCCTGGTATTACCGCCATGATTCTGACCATCGAATATGACGATACCAATCTGACGATGGAGAAGGTCAACTTCAATATCGAGGACAACAACAGCTTCAAAATGACCTCCCCGACCCTGGACAGCGGTATGAAGATCACCTGGGTCAACGGCCTGAAGGATTTTGTGGGTACCTGGCTCCACGCCACCATGACCTTTAAGGTTTCCGAAACCGCCCCCGCCGGTGAATACCCTGTTAAAATCACGGGCAAGCTGGACGCCTCCAACACGAAAGAGGAGCTTGTCGACTTCGCCATTCAAAACGGCTCCATTACTGTCTCCGTGGACCCCACCGGCGTGAATCTGAGCAAGACTGACCTCAAACTGCACCAGGGAGCCTCCGAGACCCTGACCGCCACTGTCACGCCTCCTAACGCCAGCCAGAGCGTGACCTGGAAGTCCGACCGGCCTGCGGTGGCTGATGTGGACGCCTCCGGCAAGGTCACTGCTGTCTCCGGCGGCGCGGCCACCATCACCGCCACCACTGCCGACGGCAAGGCGTCCGCCACCTGTGCCGTCACCGTGGAGCCCCACACCTACACCGGCGCCTATCAGACCGACGCTGAAAACCACTGGCAACTCTGTGCCTGCGGCGACCAGGGCCCCAAGACCTCCCACACTTTTGAATGGGTGATGGACAAGGTTGCCACCGTGGACGATACCGGTCTCAAGCACGAGGAATGCACGGTTTGCCATTATAAGCGCAGCGAGAACACCGAGATCCCTAAGCATGAGCACATTCTTACGAAGACCGAGGCCAAGGACCCCACCCATCAGAAGGATGGCAACATCGAATACTGGACCTGCACCGAGTGTGGCGCGATTTTTGAGGACCAGGAGGGGACCAGCTTCATTACCAAGGAGCAGACCGTGGTCCCGAAAATTCCCCACACCTTTGCCCCGGAGTGGAGTTCTGACGAGAGCGGCCACTTCCACGCCTGCGAATGTGGCGAGAAGGACGGCCTGGCTGCCCATACTTACGGCGACTGGGAGATGACCCAGGAGGCCACCGCTTCTCAGGACGGCAGCCGGAAGCGGACCTGCTCCGTCTGCGGCTATGTGCAGGTGGAGACAATCCCCGCAGACCGTCCCGTAGTGACGCCGTCGACGCCATCCGAGACCCAGACCCAGCCGAAGCCCTCTGCCAGCCCAGAGGACCCGCCCAAGACCGGCGATTTTGCCGCACCGGCCCTGTGGGTGTGCCTGATGGCGGTGTCTGGCCTGGCGGTGGCCCTGGGCTTCGCCGGAACGAAAAAGCGCAAATAATGTCGACACGCCAAGCGCCCCCGGCATACCGCCGGGGGCGCACCTATAATCCCAATTGCCCAAATTGATCGTCTAGTTTTATAACCGCTGGCACAAAAACCTCCTAAATTTTACTGCCGGTCGCGAAACATTTCCGCCCCGGGCACTTCAGCGCCCGGGGCGGTCGTTTTAATCCATGGGAGGGTTATTCCTCTTCCTCCTCCTCCGCGCCGGCGGTGGGGTCAAAGTTGACGATGATGCTCTGCTCCGTGAGCATGGAGGCGTCGGTGACGGCAGTGCCGAAGACGTTGACCTGGATCAGATTGGGGCATTCCGCCAGCTCCTCCACCGACTCGATGGCCTCGTTGTAATCCATCAGGACGTTGTTCAGAGCGCCCAGCCCGGACAGAGGAGCCAGCGACTCGATCAGATTGTAGGACCCGTCGATGGTGACCAGGGCGCAGCTCTGGCTCCACTGGGGGATCTCCACCACCTGATTGTGGGAGAAGTCCAGCTTTATGAGCTTGTCCAGCGCTGCCAGGGCGGTGATGTCCGTCAGGGCGTTGTTGGAGATGTCCAGGGTTTCCAAGACGGAGCAGTTGGCCAGCTGGCCCACCTCCGCCAGCTGATTGGCCCCCGCCGCCAGGTAGGTCAGGGCGGGCAGGTTGTCCACCGCGCCCAGGCTGGCCAGCTTGTTGTGGCTCACGTCCAGCCAGGCCAGGCTCCGAATGCCGCACACCGGGGCGATGGAGGTCAGGGAGTTGTAGGACACGTCCAGGGTAGTCAAATTGTTCAGCCCGGACAGATAGCCCAGGTCTGTCACCGCGTTCCGGGACAGGCGCAGCTCCTGCAGCTCCGCCATGCCGCCGATGGGGGCCAGATTGCCGATGGTATTGTCGTTCAGGTTCAGATAGGTCAGCTTTTGAGCGGTGGAGAGGGTGTTGACCGAGGCCAGGCCGCAGTCCTCCAAAGTCAGCTTGGTCAGCTCCGGCAGGGCGGCGATGGAGGCCAGATCCTCATTGCTGACCCGGCAGCCGGAGATATTCAGCTCTGTCAGATGGGAAAGGGCGGCAATGTAGTGCAGCTCCTGGGGAAGTCCATTTTTCACCGTCAGACTCTCCAGATAGGGCAGGAGGGCCAGATCGGCGTAGCTCTGGGCGTCCTCCGGAACGGTGAAGGCGGAGATGATCCACAGGTCGTTGGTGTAGACAACTTTGTTTTCATCCACACCCAGCGCTTCCCGAAGGGCGGCCTCCATGGCCGGGTCGGTGAAGGTGGCGGGCTCAATAATGCCGCCAATGGTATAGCCGTAGATCGCCAGGGGACTGACCAACCCGTTATCCCCCACGGCGACCGCGTAGATGGTGGTCTCTCCCTGGCTCAGCTCCACGGGCGCGGAGTAGGGCTCGTCGGAAATGGAGGGATACTCGCCTAGGTCGCTGTAATACAGGGTGCCCTCGGCTTCCATGGTCACGGTGATGTACTGGGTGTAAAAGCCCGGCTCCGGGTAACAGACCGGGACGGAGGGCCGCATGGCGTCCAGCTCAGCCTTAATTTCGGGGTTGGAGATCGTGTCCAGCATTTGCACCGCGTCCAGCAGCTTGTCCTGCTCCACATAGATCTGGCACAGGACCTGGTAGAGCTTGGAGGTGCCCCCGTCGGCAATGGCGTTGGACAGGGTATACTCCGCCTTGGTGTAGTTCCCGGCGTTTTTGTACTGCATGGCCAGCTCGATGGCCACGTCCTCATCCTGATTGGCCTGGGAGTAGGCCTGATTGTAGAACCAGGTGGCCAGGGACTGACGCCCGTTGCTCTCCCAGTAGCGGGCCTGCTGCAATAGCATATCCCGGGTGAAATCCAGATCATATACGAATAAGTACCACGCCGCGCTGCCAAGTACAGCGAATACCAGCAGCAGCGGCAGGATCACGCGCATCGCTCGTTTCATTTGTTCGCGCTCCGTTTCCAATTTGTTATACTTTGTAATTTATTATACAGAGCTTGGGGAGCAATGTCAAGTCCTGGGGAAAAATTGGATGGATTTCCGGCGGATTGCGGCTGATTTTCTCCGGGATTTCCTGGTAAAATGAGCAAAAGGAGGCGTTCACCGTGAAAAGATTTTGGTTCGAAGCCGCCCTGGCGGTGGCGCTGGGGGTCCTGATTCCCTGGATTCTGTTTAGCCTGACGGATCCCCAGTCCCAAGGCGCTCCCTCGGCCCAGCCCGAAGGGGCCTCCCAGCCTGCTGCTACCCAGCCGGAAAACGCAAAGGTGCGGGTGCTTTTTCCCGATGGACAGGCTCAGGAAATGGATCTGGAGGACTATCTGGTGGGGGTGGTGCTGGGGGAGATGCCGGCGGACTTTGAGTTGGAGGCGCTGAAGGCCCAGTCGGTGGTGGCCCGTACCTTCGCCCTGCGGGCTCAGGAGCAAAATTCCAAGCACCCCGGCATGGTCTGCACCGACGCCGCCTGCTGCCAGGCCTATTGCGCCCCGGCGGATTATCTTGCCCAGGGGGGCGAGGAATCGGCGGTGGAGAAGGCGACGGCGGCGGTCCAGGCCACCTGGGGACAGGTGCTGTGCTACCAGGGGGAGCTGATCGAGGCGACCTACTTCTCCTGCTCCGGCGGCCGGACGGAGGATGCCCTGGCGGTCTGGGGCGCTGACGTGCCCTACCTTCGCTCCACGGAAAGCCCCGGCGAGGAGGGGGCGGCCCACTATACGGACCGGGTGTTCTTCACCCCAGAGGAATTTTCCCAGGCCTTGGGCGGTCTCACGGGAAGCCCGGATACCTGGTTCGGAGCGGCGTCCTACACCGCCGGCGGCGGGGTGGAGGAGATGATCATCGGCGGAAAGATCTACCGAGGCACCGAGCTGCGGCGCCTTCTGGGACTGCGCTCCACCGCCTTTACCGTGGAGGCGGGCGCGGCGGGGATCTGGATCACCACCCACGGCTTTGGGCACCGGGTGGGCATGAGCCAGTACGGCGCAGACGCCATGGCCGCCGCCGGGGCGGACTACCCTTCGATCCTGGCCCACTACTATCAGGGGACCACCCTGGAAACCCGGAAAACCTAAAGAAAAAAGTTGACAAATTCCCGTTTCGTGCTACAATATCTAAGGATATGCAAAAAAACAATGCGGAAGCCAAGCGGATAGCCCCGCCTTCAGCGAGGGGGGTCAGGTGCAAGCCCCTGCCGGGACGTTCGCGAGCCACTTCCAAGCTGCCCGGGAGACCGGGACGGGCGCTCCCGTTACAGAGCGTGAAAGATGCCGCCTCTAGGCGGCAATTAGGGTGGTACCGCGAGTCGCCTCGCCCCTAAATT
>CANRQC010000059.1 GCA_947632695.1 uncultured Oscillospiraceae bacterium
GGAAGACGCCGATCCAGAAACGGCAGGAGCTGGAGGCCGCCCGGATTTGCTGACTTCGGTCGGGCTCCGCCCTCCCTCCGTCAGCAAATCCGCTCCCTAGAGACGAAAATTCTTTCGCTTTTTTCCGGTCTCACATCATTGACAAATGAACATTTTGCATTTTTTGCCAAAAAAGATCGAAAACACGGCTCCTCTGCCCCCTAGAGAGGCACGGAGCCGCTGTTTTATTTGTTTTTTGGTCCTCGTCTGCCTCTATATATTATAATGTGGAAATTTTCAAGGGCCGGTTTCCCGGCCCTTCACGTTATTCTCGTTCCAGGGTCTTCATCACCCAGATTTGCAGCGGAATGGCGCAGGCCAGGGTCAGCAGATCCGAAATGGCCTGGGCCGACTGGATGCCCAGCAGGCCCATACCCAGCCTGGGCAGCAGCATCACCAGGGGGATCAGGAAAATACCCTGCCTTGCCGCCGCCAGGAAGGTGGCGGGCCCCGTCCGGCCAATGGCCTGCTGCATCATGTTGCTGTTGATGATCCAGCACTGGGCCGGGAAGGTGACGCACTGGATCCGCAGTGCCAGGGCCCCGCATTCCACCACCTCCGGATCGTTCCGGAAAAGGGCGATCAGTTGGGGGGCAAACACAAATCCCAGAGCGCTGAGAGCCAGCAGCACCACGAAGGAGACCTTGACGCAGAACCGGAAGCCCTGCCGCACCCGGTCATAGAGCTTGGCGCCATAGTTGAAGCCGCACACCGGCTGGAAGCCCTGGCCGAAGCCGATCATGGCAGAGCCGCCGGCGGTGGTGATCCGCTGGACCACGCCCATGGCCCCGATCACCGCGTCCCCGTAGGGTCCGGCGGCGTGGTTCACGGCGATGGTGGCCAGGGACGCCAGGCCCTGCCGGGCCAGGGAGGGCAGGCCGCCCTTGACGATCATTTTATAATAGAAGAACTTGAACTGATATTTGGAGGGCCGGATGCTGATATTGCTGCCCCGGAAGGTGCCCCCCAGCAGCAGCAGGAAGCTGACAAACTGGCTGATGATGGTGGCCCAGCCGGCCCCCGCCACGCCCAAATCCATCCAGAAGATCATCACCGGGTCCAGCGCGATATTCAGCACGGCCCCGGCGGTGATGCCCACCATGGCATAGGAGGCGCTGCCCTGGAACCGGAGCTGATTATTCAGCACCAGGGAGGCGGTCATCCAGGGGGCGCCGAAGAGGATGGCCCGGAGATAGGCCATGGCGTGGGGCAAAATGGTGTCCGTGGAGCCCAGGGCATAGGCCAGGGGCTCCAGGAAGATCTGCCCCAGCACGCAGATCACCACGCCGGTGGCTAATGCGGAAAAAAAGCCGGTGGAGGCCATTTTGGAGGCTTCCTCGTAGTTTTTCTCCCCCAGCTCCCGGGAGATGTAGTTTCCGCTGCCGTGGCCGAAGAAAAAGCCCACCGCCTGGATCACCGCCATCATGGAAAACACCACGCCCACCGCGCCGGTGGCGGCGTTGCTTTTCAGCATACCCACAAAGAAGGTATCCGCCATGTTGTAAAAGCTGGTGACCAGCATACTGATGATGCAGGGCACCGCCAGGGAGCAGATCAGCTTTTCCACCGGGGGCTCGGTCATTTTTTTAAATTTCAGTTCCTGTTCGTCCATGGAGGTTCCTCGCTTTTTCTATATTTTCAGCTTCCCCATTATATACTGTTTTCTCCCAAAAAGCTACATAAAAAAACGGAAAAAATCCGGCCCTTTCGGGCCAGATTTTTTACAGATTGACTGCCGCTTCCAAAGTTTCGCCACCGAATCGGGAAATCACGGGCCCCGCCACGGTTTCCAAAAATTCCGTGACCTGGCTTCCCGCCCGGCCCGTAAAGGCGGCGGGGTCCAGCGTCGCCTCGATCTCCGCCCGGGTCAGGGGAAACCGGGGGTCGGCGGCGATCCGGTCGATCAAATCGTTCCGGCCGCCCTCCAGCTTGACCTTGGCGGCGGCGGCGTGGGAGTGGACCCGCAGGGCCTCGTGGAGCTCCTGGCGGTTGCCGCCCCGCTTCACGGACTCCATCAGGATGTTCTCCGTGGCCATGAAGGGCAGCTTCTCCATCACCCGGCGGCGAACCACCTGCTCATAGACCACCAGGTTCGCCGACACGTTCATATACAGATTCAAAATGGCGTCCACCGCCAAAAACGCCTCGCTGACCGAAATCCGCTTGTTGGCGGAGTCGTCCAGGGTCCGCTCCATCCACTGGGTGCCGGCGGTGAAGGCCGGGTTCAGGCTGTCGCAGATCACATACCGGGCCAGGGCGCAGATCCGCTCGGAGCGCATGGGGTTGCGCTTGTAGGGCATGGCGGAGGAGCCGATCTGGTCCTTTTCAAAGGGCTCCTCCAGCTCCTCGAAGGACTGCAAAATCCGCAGATCGTTGCCGAATTTCATGGCGCTCTGGGCAAAGCCGGACAACACCCCCAGCATATAGCTGTCCACCTTCCGAGAGTAGGTCTGGCCGGACACGGGGACCACGCCCTCAAAGCCCATTTCCCGGGCAATGAGCTCCTCCATCCGCTTGATCTTCTCCTCGTCGCCGCCAAACAGCTCCATAAAGGAGGCCTGGGTGCCGGTGGTGCCCTTGGAGCCCAGGAGCCGCAGCCGGGAGAGCTGGAAGTCCAGATTCTCCATGTCCTGGATCAGCTCGTTGATCCACAGGGTTGCCCGCTTGCCCATGGTGGTGAGCTGGGCGGCCTGGAGGTGGGTATAGCCCAGGCAGGGCAGGTTCTTGTAGGTCTCGGCAAAGGCCGACAGATTTTTCACCACCTGGGCGGCCTTTTTCAGCACCAGCTCCCCCGCCCGGCGGAGAATGATGATGTCCGTATTGTCCCCCACGTAGCAGGAGGTGGCCCCCAGATGGAGGATCCCCGCCGCCTTGGGGCACTGGAGGCCGTAGGCGTAGACGTGGCTCATCACGTCGTGGCGGACCTGCCGCTCCCGAGCCTGGGCGGCCTCATAGTTGATGTCGTCCTTGTGGGCCTCCAGCTCATCGATCTGCTCCTGGGTCACGTCCAGGCCCAGGACCATCTCCGCCCGGGCCAAGGCGATCCACAGCCGCCGCCAGGTGCGGAATTTGAAGTCCTCGGAAAACAGGTGCTGCATCTCCGGGCTGGCATAGCGGGTGGACAGGGGGGAAACATAGGTGTCGTGCTCCATAAAAACTCCTTATATTTTTTTATTGATTTTCCTTTTGAATGTGGACGTTCAGATGGGGGTAGGTCATTTCCAGGCCCCGGTCGTCGAAGATCTCCTTGATTCGCTTGTTGGTGCCGAAGTGGGTGGCCCAGTAATCCGAGCAGGCGCACCAGACCTGTAACTCATAGATGATGGCGCTGTCCCCGTACTCCCGGACGCCGGCGAAGGGGGCCGGATCGTCCAGCACCGTGTCCCCTTCCCTGGCCGCATCCAGAAGGGCGGAGAGCACCTCGTCCACCGGGGTGCCATAGGAGCAGGAGACGTGCAGATCGATTCGGCGGATGCCCCCCTCGGAGAAATTGATGATCTCCGCCGCCACCACGGCGCTGTTGGGGATGGAGACCACCTTGTTGTCGATGGTGGCCAGTTTCGTATAGGCCAGGCCGATCTCCTGCACCGTCCCGGCCTGGCCGGCGATCTCCACATAGTCGCCGGAGGCGAAGGGGTGGGTGTAGAGCAGGGTGAAGCCGCCAATGACGTTGGTCAGGGCGTTTTGCAGGGCCAGAGACAGGGCCAGGGTCAGTACGCTGGCCAGGGCCACGATGCTGGACACGTCGATACCCAGCTTGGCCGCCACCGAGACCACCAGAATGATGATCAGCGCCGCCTGGACCACGGAGATGATCAGGCTGTGAGCAACCTTTTCCAGCTTGGAGCGGCCCAGCGCCTTCTTGGTCAGGCGCAGAACGATGTTGTTGACCAGCAGGCCCACAGCGGTAATACAGACAGCGGGAATGAGATTTTCCACCAGATAGCTCCCCGCCGTGGCGCCCCAGGATTGAATGGCTTCCAGCATAAGTAGGCCCCCGTAATATTCAGTGTCGGCCCCCGGCCGCTTTACTATTATAGCGGGAAAAAAGGCACCGCGCAAGGGGGCCTTAAAGAAATCTTAAGGATTTTCCCTCTTTATTCTTAAAGTTCCGATTGCTATAATATTTTCAGAAAACAGAAAGAGAGGCCGCCCCATGTATACCATCCTGATTTGCGACGACCAGCCGGATATCGTCAACGCCTTAAAGATCTATCTCGCGCCGGAGGGCTACCGCCTCTTGGAGGCCTACACCGGGCGGGAGGCGCTGCAAATCGTCCAGCGGGAGGATGTCTCCCTGATCCTGATGGACATTATGATGCCCCAGATGGACGGCATCACCGCCACCTCCGAGATCCGGAAGATCTCCAACGCCCCCATTCTGTTCCTCACCGCCAAGAGCGAGACCGAGGACATGGTGCTGGGGCTGAACATCGGGGCGGACGACTATATCACCAAGCCCTTTGTGCCGGTGGAGGTGCTGGCCCGGGTCCGGTCCCATCTCCGGCGGTACGCCCGGCTGGGCAGCCGGGTGGAGGGGCCCAACGCTCTGACCGTGGGAGGCGTGGCCCTGGACGACGGGTCCAAGACCGTCACCGTAGACGGCGAGCCCATTTCCCTGACCCCCACGGAGTACAGCATCCTCCGGCTGATGATGAAAAGCCCGGGGAAGGTCTTCTCCACCCGGGAGCTGTACGAGGCCGTGTGGCAGGAGGCCGCCCTGGGCAGCGAGGGCTCCGTAGCGGTCCACATCCGGCATCTCCGGGAAAAAATCGAGATCAACCCCTCCCAGCCCCGGTATCTGAAGGTGGTCTGGGGCCAGGGGTACAAAATGGACGGAGGGAACTGATATGCGCTACTCCATTCCTATGAAGTTTTTGGCGGTGCTGCTGTGCGCCTGCGCCCTGCTGGTGAGCCTGGCCAGTGGGCTGCTGGTGGCGCAAATGGCAACCGCGGATGTGTACACGGAACCCGACAGCATCCTGGAGGACCAGAAAAACGATCTGGCGTACTCCTGGGCCAACTGCCAGCTGGGGCGGGAGCTGTCCGAGCAGCTGGGGGGCTGCGGCGCCGCCCAGCTCCAGGTCTTATACAACGGCAGCATTATGGACGTGATCACATCGGGGGCCTATGTGATCACGGACCCGTCAGGCAAGGTCCTGGCGGATACCCGGGGGACGGGGCCGTACCCCCAGGTCTATGACTTTGCCATTCGTGGGATGTATTACCGCTATTTTGGAGTCTACGGCCATTTGCAGGTCCATGAGGACGGAGAGCAGTACTGGGTATCCCCGGAGGGGGAGGTCATCTGGGACGGATCGTATCTGCCCGAGGACGGCGCCCTATGGCTCCCCGACATGGGATTTACAGGGGACCCGAATACCACCTTCCCCACCACCGGCAGCGAGCGCGGAAACGGACTGACCGAGGAGCAGGTTCAGGACGTGGACAGCATCATCGTCGTGGCATATTACGACGAAACTCTGGGCCATGTCAACGTCATCCGGGTGGGCCAGGTGAGCATGCAGACGTACTACCAGGTGAAGGTCTATCTGCCCCAGGGGGCCTTCCAGGATCTGCGAACGGTCCTTTTGGAGTACGTTATTGGGAGCCGGTATTGGATGATCTGCCTGCTGATCGGGGGGCTGCTACTGTTCGCCGTGACGGCGGTGTACCTGTGCTGCGCCGCTGGCCGGAAGAAGGGCCGGGAGGAGATCGCCCCCGGCGGGCTGAACCGGCTGCCTCTGGACCTGTACGCCCTGGGGACGGTCCTGGCGGAGATCGAGCTGGTCTACGTCTGCTTTCGGCTGCTGGACTACGCCTTAGACTCGAGTTATTTTGTAAATTATGTAAACTCCCCCATTTCGATGAACACTGGGGCCCTGTGTCTGGCGGGGGTGTGCGCCCTGACCGGCTGCCTGCTGTTCGTGGGCTTCTGCTTCGCGGCGGCGGCCCAGTTCAAGGCGAAGGATTTCTACTGGCTGCGGCACAGCGCCGTGGGCTTCTGCCTGAGGATGCTCCTGCGGGGGCTGAAATGGCTCTGGAAGCACGGTGTGGTGGGGCTGATCGGCGGGGCGTTCCGAGCCGTGGGCCGGTTTATTCGCCGGATCTACGAGCTACTGCCCCTGATCTGGCAGTGGCTGCTTGTGGGCATGGGGCTGTTCTTTGTGCTTCTGTTCGGCACCTGGCATCTGTTCCGGGGATCCGGGCTGTTCTGGATCCTCTGGGCGATCGTGGTGTGCGTCCTGGTGGTGCTCTATGGCTCCTACAGCTTCGGCCTGCTCCTGCAGGGGGCCAAGCGGATGAGCCAGGGGGACCTGAACGAGAAGGTAGACGGAAAGTATCTCATCGGCAGCTTCAAGGACTTTGCCCAAGCCCTCAACGCCCTGGGCGACGCCGCCATCCAGGCCGCGCAAAAGCAGATGCGCTCCGAGCGGATGAAGGCGGAGCTGATCACCAACGTGTCCCACGACATCAAAACGCCCCTGACCTCCATCATCAATTATGTGGACTTGCTACAAAAAACGGATGATCCCCAGGAGCGGGCCTCCTATCTGGAGGTGCTGGACCGGCAGAGCCAGCGGATGAAGAAGCTCATCGACGACCTGATGGAGATGAGCAAGGCCTCCACCGGCAACCTCACCGCGGAGATTCGGAGGCTGGACCTGGTCGAGGCCGTCACCCAGGCGCTGGGCGAATTTTCCGACAAGCTGGCCGGGGCTGATCTGACCGTGGTGTTCGACCCGCCCAAGGAGCCGGTGTGGATCCAGGCCGACGGGCGGCTGTGCTGGCGGGTGATGAGCAATCTGCTGAGCAACGCCGTCAAGTACGCCCTGCCGGGGACCCGGGTGTATATCGAGCTGGCCCAGGAGGGCTACCGGGTGCGGCTCTCCATCAAAAATGTGTCCCGGGAGCAGCTGCGCCACACCGGCGAGGAGCTCCTAGAGCGGTTCGTCCGGGACGATGTCTCCCGGAACACCGAGGGCAGCGGTCTGGGGCTGAACATCGCCAAAAGCCTGATGGAGCTGCAGCGCGGCATGTTGGAACTGACCGTAGACGGGGACCTGTTCAAGGCCGTTCTGACCTTCCCGACGTAAAGGTGACGGGAGTCGAAGCCACGCCGCTTTGCGGGGGCTCTTTTCGGCGCTTTTCCCCTTATCGTCGTCGCCTTGCGACAGCAAGGCTTCCTCCTCTGCGGGCAAAATCATCCAAAAATTGCTCCCCGCAAAGTGCTACGCAGTTTCCGGCGAGGTAGTTTTCGTTCAGGCAAGCAAAAGACCGCGGGGAATACTGGCTATGTATTTCCAAGGGCTTTTGTGAAGACTGGACGGAAATCACCCGGCGGAAACCGACGTGGGTTCGATTCCCGTCACCTAAAATTCACGGATTGTTTTCATTGCCGTCATGACCTGTTCAAAGGCTTCCGTTAATTTATAACCATGAAGTCCGGCGGAAGCCGTGAGCCGCCTGGCTTCTACGTTGGTTCTCTTTTCTACCTCTCTTCTTTCCTAAAAACACAACGCGCGGGTCCCCGCAGCCAAACGGCTGCGGGGATCATCCTTGAAGGGCCTGCGCCAAAATGAAAGGGCCCATTCTTGACAGCGTGGACAAAAAATGATAAAATACACCCGGTCCCCCAAGGGACCAGGTGCTGCCAGTATAGCGGTAGGCGGTTTTCCCCCGAACTGCAGGGGGAGCTTCTTGCCCCCCTGTTTCAGAAAGGGGGGCTGGCCATGACAACGATGGAAGTACTTACATTCTGTCTTGTGATCATCGGCATCATCAACCTGTTTATTCAGCTGATGAAATGATAAGAAGCAACCGCCCCTTCATGCCCATGAGACGCGGTTGCTTCTAACCAAATCCGGGGGCTGACCGTCTGCCGGCAGCACCTTTCTATGTTTATTATAGCAACGCTTGAACGCTATGTCAAGTGCTTTACGCCTTGACATTTTCATCTGACGATGTATAATTGACCATGTTAAAATAGAAATAAAGGAGCGCAATTACTATGGTATATCCTATGACTGTCGCCGGGCTGCGCCGGGAGCTTCCCATCTGCCCGGTCAATGAGCATCTGTCCATTGCCGGCTTTGTGATCTTCGGGGACGCGGAGCTGACCGTGGCCTGCGCCCGGGAGCTGCTGAAGCGGGCTCCGGAGTACGACTACCTGATCACCGCCGAGGCAAAGGGCATTCCCCTGATCCATGAGATGGCCCGGCAGAGCGGGGCGAAGAAGTATTTCCTGGCCCGGAAGGGTCCCAAGCTGTACATGACCGGGGTGTTTGAGTCCACCGTTCACTCCATTACCACCGCCAAGGAGCAGCACCTGTACCTGGACACCGCCGACGCCGCCCTGATGAAGGGCAAGAAGATCCTCATCGTGGACGATGTGATCTCCACCGGCGAGAGCCTGGCCGCGCTGGAGGCCCTGGTGGAGAAGGCCGGGGGCATCATTGCCGACCGGATGGCTATTCTGGCCGAGGGCGACGCCCAGGACCGGCCCGACCTCATCTACCTGGAGAAGCTGCCCCTGTTCCACCCGGATGGCACCGTGATGGAATAAAAAAGCCGGTCTTAAACAAATCTTAAACCTTTTCCTACTTTTTTCTTAAATCCCTTTCTGCTAAAATACTCCCATCAAGGGAGGAATTTCTATGGATCTATTGATGGACATTTTGGCGCTGGTCCTTAAACTTTTCGCGCTGTATACCGGTCTGGTGGGGGCCTTTTTCCTGCTGCCCCGCCGCCGGTTCCCCATCGCCCCGCCGAAAGCCCGGTTCGCCGTCCTTCTGCCCGCCCGGAACGAGGAGGCGGTGATCGGAGACAGCGTCCGGAGCCTCCTCCGGCAGGACTATCCCCGGGAGCTGTTCGATGTGTATGTGCTGCCCAACAACTGCACGGACCGCACCGAGGAGGCCGCCCGGATAGCGGGCGCCCGGATTTTCCGCTGCCGGGGGCCGGTTCGGAGCAAGGGCGAGGTGCTGCACCAGGCCTTCGCCCACCTGATGGGAAAATACGACGCCTACTGCGTCTTCGACGCGGACAATCTGGTGGCCCCCGGCTTTCTGGCCCGGATGAACGACGCATATGCAGCCGGGGCCCAGGCCGCCAAGGGTCGGATCGTCGCCTCCAATCCCTATGACAACTGGGTGGCCGGGTGCTATGAGCTGCATTTTTCCAACGCCAACCTGCTCTACTCCCGCCCCCGGGAACGGCTGGGCCTGAGCAGCAAGCTGGTGGGCACCGGCTTCATGGTGACGGACCAGCTTCTTCAGCGGCTGGGGGGCTGGAACACCCGGAGCATAGCTGAGGACGCGGAATTTGCCGCCATCTGCGCCAAAAACGGGGTGCGGGTGCGCTACGTTCCCGACGCCGTCCACTATGACGAGGAGCCCACCTCCTTTGCCGCCTCCCTCCGGCAGCGCCGCCGCTGGAGCGCCGGCCTTCAGGACGTGGCCCGGCGGTACATCCCCTCCCTGCTGAAAACCTGGGGGCCGCTCCAGTGGGATTTTGCCGTGTTCCTCTCCCGGATCTATTTGCAGCTGCTGGCCCTGCTGCCGGTGTGCTGGGGGCTGATCCACATGGAGCCTCTGGCGGCTCTGGCCGCGCTGGGCATTGGCCTGGTAGGCTTCTGGGCAGGCGCCACCGTCACCGCCCTGTTTCTGTGTGTGGCGGCGGGGCGGAGCCCCCGGCGGATGTGGAAAACCATCGCGCTGTATCCCATCTTTGTCGCCTCCTGGTACCCGCTGCATATCATTTCTCTGGTGTCCGCACCCAAGGTTTGGCATCCCATGACCCACATTGGCGCCGGGCAGCGGGCCGCGTGAACCGATTTTTGAACGCCCCCGGCCCCATGCCGGGGGCGGAAATCGGATTTCCTATTGACAAACCGACCCATTCAGGGTATTTTGTATACATCCCATAGAAAGGGGGAGCCCCCCATGGTGGATTACCGAAGGCTGCGGCTTTCCAATCTCACCTCTCCTGAATTTAACCATCTGCTGCCCGCCCTGTACTGGCCGGTCCACGGCATCCTGTTCGCCGCGGTGGAGCAGCTTCGGCCCCTGGCGGCCTGCCACCCGGTGTGGTGCCCGCTGGACGATCTGATCCCCTTCAACGAGTGGTTTTTAATCCCCTACCTGATCTGGTTTCTCTACATCCCGGGGATACTGATCTATCTGGCGCTGTACGACACCGCCGCCTTCCGGCGGTTCATGTACTTCATCATCGCCACCTACGGCGTGACCCTGCTGGTCTATCTGATCTACCCCACCTGCCAAAATCTCCGGCCAACGGTCTTTCCCCGGGACAATTTCCTCACCCGGCTGACCATTGCCTTCTACGAGTTCGACACCAACACCAACGTCTGCCCCTCTCTGCACTGCATCGGCTCCTTCGCCGTGGCCTTCGCCGCCTGGGACACCCCCCGGTTCCGGTCCTTGTTCTGGAAAGTCAGCTTCTTTGCCATGTCGGCGCTGATCTCCGTGTCCACGGTGTTCGTCAAGCAGCACAGCGCGGTGGACGTGTTCTGGGCCCTGGTGGTCTGCGCCGCTGGGTATGCCCTGGTCTACGGGCGGAAAAAGCCCGCCGCCCAGCCGGTTTAGGGGGATAAAATGGAACATCGGGACAATTACGCCCTTCAGGTGCGGGCCGCCCAGGCCTATTTTCAAAAGTACGACCAGGAGGCGCTGGTCCGAAAATTTTCCCTGGATCATGACGAGACCTACCTTTATTTTACCATGGCCGCCCGGCCCTACCGGCTTCGCCGGAGGGACGGTACATTGGAAAAGATAGTAGACGGCCTCTGGCGGGACGGCAACAGCCACAGCGAGGTCATGACCGCTCTGGACGTGATCTGCGACGCCAAGGAAAACCGGTTCCTCGCCGGGCGGTGGAAGAGTATGCAGAATTTCGGTCTACAGTTCCACCGCGCCCTGCTGGAGAACCGGCCCACCCGGGAGGCCCTGGCCTTTGACCGGGACCCGGAGGGGCTGGCCCGGGCTTGCCGGGCCCTGGGCGGAAGAGCGCTGCCCGGGGCGGACGTGAGCTACGCTCTTCCCCTGCTTTTGGGCCTGGAGGTCTGCCTGCAATTTTGGCAGGGAGACGAGGAGTTCGCCCCCCGGCTCTATTGGCTGTGGGACGAAAACGCCCTGATGTACATCAAATATGAAACCATGTATTTTGCCGTCAATCTGCTCCTGTCCCGTCTGGAGGAGGAGATGACCCGGAAAGGAGCGAAGAGTGTTTGAGCCGTCTCGCGGAATTTGACAGCACCTATGTGACCATCGATTTGGACGCCGTGGGAAAAAACATCGACGCGGTGGCCAAAAAAGCCGGCGTGCCGGTGATGGCGGTGGTCAAGGCCGACGCCTACGGCCACGGAGCCATTCAGATCGCCCGGTATCTGGAAAACCGGTGCGCCTTTTTCGGGGTCTCCTCCATTTTGGAGGCTCTGGAGCTGCGCCAGGCGGGGATCGGGATTCCCATTCTCATACTGGGCCACACCCCCGTCACCGCCTATCCCGCCCTGGTGTCCCAGGACATCCGGCCCGCCCTCTTTTCCTGGGAGGACGCTCTGGCCCTGTCCGCCGAGGCGGTGCGCCAGGGGAAAATCGCGCCCTTCCACTTCGCCGTGGACACCGGCATGAGCCGGATCGGCTTCCAGGCCACCCAGGAGGCGGCGGAGACCTGCGCGAAAATCGCCGCCCTGCCGGGGCTCCGGGCGGAGGGGCTGTTCAGCCACTTTGCCACCGCCGACGGGGCGGATCTCAGCCGGTCCCAGGCCCAGGCGGCTCTGTTTGACGAATTTGACGCCCGGCTGCGGGATTTGGGGCTGGAGATCCCCATCCGGCATCTGGACAATTCCGCCGGGCTGATGAATTTCTCCCGGCACTATGAGATGGTGCGCTCCGGCATCGTCACCTATGGCCTGTACCCCAGCGACCAGGTGGACCCCCAGGACCTGCCCCTCTCCCCCGCCCTGCAGTGGCGCAGCCGGGTGAGCCATGTGAAGCTCCTGCCCCCGGGCCGGGAGATCAGCTACGGCGGCGCCTACGTCACCACCGCTCCCACCCTGGTGGCCACGGTGCCGGTGGGCTATGCCGACGGCTACCGGCGGAGCCTCTCCGGGAAATTCCACGTCCTGATCCACGGAAAAGAGGCCCCGATCCTGGGCCGGGTGTGCATGGATCAGATGATGGTGGACGTCACCGGGATCCCCGAGACCCAGGTGGGCGACGCGGTGGTGCTGGTGGGCCGGGACGGCGACCGGGCCATCACCGTAGAGGAGATCGCCGCCGCGGCGGACAGCTTCAACTATGAGTTTATCTGCGGCATCAGCCGCCGGGTGCCCCGGCTCTACCGCCAGGGGGGGAAGACCGTCCACGCCGTCCACTATCTTTTGGATGAATAAAATCCGAGGGCCCCAGGGCCCTCGGTCAGAGGCTGTCAAAAAACTTTCCAAATCTTCAAAAGTATGCTATAATAGTGGAAACAGGGGGTGCTGGAATGGAACAGTGGAGGAAAGATTCCCGGCGGGAGCCGGTTATCACGGATTTAGAGGCGTTGGTGCCCAAAGACCATCTTCTGCGGAAGATTGAAAAGGTCATGGATTATGAGTGGCTGTATGAGCGGCTGGATCCGTATTACCGCCACGACATCGGTAGACCCGGCACCGACCCGGTGGTTCTAATCAAGATGGTACTGCTCCAGCATTTGTACGGGATTCCATCTCTGCGGCAGACCCACCGAGATATACAGGTGAATGTGGCATACCGTTGGTTTTTGGGATATGGGCTGTTGGATGACATTCCCCATTTTGCCACGGTAAGCTACGCGTTCTGCAAACG
>CANRQC010000060.1 GCA_947632695.1 uncultured Oscillospiraceae bacterium
CGGATCGCGGATGAAAGCGAGTGCCAGGAGCTGCGGGAAACGGTCCTGAACCGGCTCTTGGAGGCGGCCTACGAGGGCGCGGCGGAGGACGCCGCCTTCCGGGCCTTTGTGGATACCCAGGGCCTGGGCCGGGACGATGCCCTGATCCCCGGCCTGATTTTAAAGGTTTATGACAGTTCCCGCTGCCACCTGGACCCGGAGGGGTATCTCCAGTTCTGCGCCGCCCAGGGAAGTCAAAGCGCCGCCGACGCGGCCCAGACCCCGTGGGGGCAGTATCTGATGGCGGACCTTCGGGACAGCCTGGAAGGCCAGATCGCCATCCTTCGGTCCTGCGCCGAGGCAGCTGAGAAGAAGGAGGGCTGGGGCAAGGTGGCGCAGCTCCTGTCCGACACGGCGGAGCAGCTGCGCGTCCTGGCCCGGGAGCGGACCTGGGACGGGGTCGCCGGCTTCCAGGTGGATTTTGGCCGGCTGAATTTCCCTAAAAAATACCCGGACCCCCAGCTATCCGACCGGATCAAGGCCCTGCGGGAGGACTGCAAGGACCTTGTCAAGCGCAAGCTCCGGGCATTTGCCGACTCCAGCGACCGGGTTTTGGAGGATCTGGCCCTGGCCGCTCCGGCCGCCGCCGGGCTGACCGACCTGGTGCGCCGTTTTTCCCGGGCCTATGACCGGGCCAAGGCCGCACGGAGGATCTTGGACTTTTCGGATCTGGAGCAAAAGACTCTGGACCTGTTCCTGGGCCGGGGCCGTACCGGCCCGACGGAGCTGGCGGAGGAGGTGGGCGGCAAGTTCCGGGAGGTGCTGGTGGACGAGTACCAGGACACTAACGCCGTCCAGGACGCCATTTTTTCCGCTCTCACCGCCCGCCGGGGAAATCTGTTCCTGGTGGGGGACGTGAAGCAGTCCATTTACCAGTTCCGTCTGGCGGACCCCTCCATTTTCCTGGAAAAGTACCGCTCCTTTGTTCCGGCTCCCGGGTCGCCGGGCCAGGACCGGAAGGTGCTGCTGAGCCAGAATTTCCGATCCGGCGGGGCGGTTTTGGAGGCGGTGAACCATGTGTTTTCCGCCTGCATGACCCCAAAGATAGGGGGCCTTGCCTATACGGAAAAGGAGGCCCTGCGGGAGGGCCTGCCCCACGAGCCCTTGGGGGAACCGGAGGTGGAGCTGCATGTGCTGCAAACCAACCAGGACGGCTACGCCCAGGAGGCGGAGTATGTCGCGGACCGCCTTTCCCGACTGCTGGACGGGACCCATCTGATCCGCCGGGAGGGGGCGTTGAGCCCAATCCGGCCTTCCAATGTAGCGATCCTGCTCCGCTCGCCCAACGCCGTCGGTGGCTATTACCGGGCGGCTCTGGAACGCCGGGGCATTCCCTGCGCCTCCGGCGCTGGAACGGACCTGCTTCAAACGCCCGAGGTCATGGTTCTGCGCTCCCTGCTGCAAACCGTCAGCAATCCCCGGCAGGATATCCCTTTGGCGGCCTGCCTGTGCAGCCCCGCCTTCGGCTTCCGGGCGGAGGATCTGGCCCGGGCCCGGGCCGGATGCCGGGAGGGCTCTTTATATGACGCGGTATGCCGGGACGGCGGGGAAAAAAGCTTGGCCTTTCTCAAAACCCTGACTGCCCTTCGCCGGGCCGCCCGGACGGAACGGCTCACGGGCCTGATGGAGGCGGTGTTTGCCCTTACCAGGCTGGACAGTGTTTATTCCGCCCTTCCCGGCAATGGGGCGGAAAACCTCCGCGCGTTTTACCACCTGGCCGCGGAGTACGAGAGCCGGGGCCGCCGAGATCTGGAATCCTTCCTCGCCTACCTGGACGCCATGGAGAGCCGGGGCCTGGTGCTGCCCGGCCAAACGGACAACGGGGTGACCATCCTCAGCATTCACAAGTCCAAGGGCTTGGAATTTCCTGTGGTATTTCTCTGTGGCCTGTCCCGGAGCTTCAATTTGGAAAGCGCCCGGGCCCAGGTTCTGTGCGACCGGGAGCTGGGTCTGGGACTGAGCTGTGTAGACAGGCGGACCAGGGTCCGCTATCCCACCGTTTCCCGGCGGGCCATCGCCGCCAAGACCCTGGACGCCACCCTTTCGGAGGAACTGCGGGTGCTCTATGTGGCCGTGACACGAGCCAGGGACCGGCTGATTATGAGCTACGCTTCCAGAAACCCGGAAAATGCCCTCGCCCGGATCGCCCTGCGGCGGGACCTGGGGGGCAGGGAGGCCCTGGCGGCCTCTGCTTCCTGTCTGGGGGACTGGGTGCTGCTTGCCGCTATGGAGCGGACCGAGGCCGGCGCCCTGTTTTCCCTGGGCGGCGATACCGATTCCGCTGTTTCCGGCAATTTCCCTTGGAAAATCGTTGCCGCCCAGGCCGCCCCTCTGCCGGAAGATACCCGTACTGCCGCCCCGCCGGCGGCCCCCATTCCGGAAGAGACCCTGGAAAAGCTGCGGCAGTCGCTGGCCTTCCGCTACCCCCATCAGGCGGCGACCCAGGCACCCTCCAAGCAGACCGCCACGGAGCGGAAGGGCCGGGAGAAGGACCGGGAGGCAGCGGAAAACGCCCAGGAGCCTCCCGCACCCCGGCGGTCCTGGCGGGCCCCCGCCTTTGCCCAGGCCGCCAAGGACCGGGGCAGCGCCGTCCATTTGGCGCTGCAATACATCGACTATGGCAAGTGCGGCAGCCTGTCCGGCGTGCGTGCGGAGCTGGCCCGGCTGAAAGAGATGAGCTTTCTCACGGAGGACCAGGAACAGGCGGTGGATTCCGCTTCCCTGGCGCGGTTTTTTGGGTCCGACTTGGGAAAGCGGCTCCGGGCGGCGAAAGACATCCTCCGAGAGTTCAAATTCTCCATTCTGGACGACGGCAGCGTCCTCGCGCCGGAGCTGGAGGGGGAGAAGATCCTCCTGCAAGGCGTGGTGGACTGCGCGATTTTGGAGGAGGACGGCATCACGGTCCTGGACTTTAAGACCGACCACGTCTCGCCGGACCGCCTGGCCCTGACAGTGGAACGGTATCGCCCCCAGGTAGAGGCCTACGCCTCGGCCATGGAGCGGATTTTCGAGCGCCGGGTGAAGGGGAAGTATCTCTATTTCTTCCACTTGGATCAGGCGGTGGCGCTATAATGGATGTACCATGGAGAGCGGCCTATTTGGCTACCGGATTGCGCCGAACAAAGAAAGAAACCGCGCCTTTTTAGCGCGGTCCCCGAAAATGTCTGCCCCGCCGGATTCCGGCGGGGCAGCGGTTTGTTACCGGCTGTTCCGGCTCTGGCTGCTCTGATTCTGGTTCTGACTGTTCTGATTCTGATTCTGGTTCTGGTTCTGGCTCTGATTCTGGCTGTTCTGGTTCTGATTCTGGTTCTTGCTCTGATTCTGGTTGCTATTCATGTGATGATCCTCCAAAAGATGGTTTTTACGGCTTGGCCGCTAGGGGAAGTTTGCCCCAAAACTCAGGATTTATCCTTTGCTTTGAAAAAAAGGCTGGCCAGCAGCCCCGCCGCCACAGCGGCGGTGATCCCGCCAGCGGTTGCCTTGAGCCCGCCGGTGAGGGTCCCTAGGAATCCGTCCTGGGTAACGGCCTCCTTGACGCCCTTCGCCAGATTGTAGCCGAAGCCCGTCAGGGGCACCGTGGCTCCTGCCCCGGCCCAGTCCACCAGGGGCTGGTACAGTCCCACGGCGCCCAGGAAGACACCTGCGACCACATAGCTGACCAAAATGCGGGCGGGGGTCAGCTTGGTCTTGTCGATCAGGATCTGACCGATGACACACAGCAGTCCTCCCACCAAAAACGCTTTCAAATAATCCATATCAATTACTCCTTCCGCTGATGGCGACGGCGTGGCACACGCCCGGAATGGGCAGACCCTGCTGGGTGGAGGTGGGGGAGAGCAGCGCCCCGGTGCCGCAGAACAGGATCTTTTTCAGCTTTCCGCTGCTTAGCTCTCCCAGCAGACGGCCGCAGAGCGTGACGGCGCTGCAACCGCAGCCGGAGCCGCCGGCATGGACGTCCTGCTTGGTGTTGTCAAAGACCATGCAGCCGCAGTCCGTGATCTTGCCGCCCAGTTGAACGCCCCGTTCCTCCGCCAGCCGGAGCAGCAGCTCCTTTCCCAGCTGCCCCAGGTCGCCGGTGACGATGAGATCGAAGTCCGCCGGCGAGGTCTGGGTGTCCTGAAAATGGGCGCAGATGGTGTCCAGAGCGGCGGGCGCCATGGCGGCCCCCATATTGTTGGCGTCCTTGATCCCCAGATCCTGGACGGTACCCACGGTGCAGGCCTCGATTCTCGGCCCGTTTCCCTGGGGCACGACCAGCGCGGCCCCGGAGCCGGTGACGGTCCATTGGGCGGTGGGGGTCCGCTGCCCGCCGTAGCCCAGGGGAAAGCGGTACTGCCGTTCAGAGGAAGCGAAGTGGGAGGAGGTCATGGCCACCACCCGGTCAAAAAATCCGCCACTTACCGCCATGGCCGACAGCAGCAGGCTCTCCGCCATAGTGGAGCAGGCGCCGTAGAGCCCCAGATGGGGAATGCCGGTGTTCCGCAGACTGAAGGAGGAGCCGATGCACTGATTCAGCAGGTCCCCGGAAAACACCAGATCGAAGCCGTTCTCGTCCAGCCCCGCCTTTTTCGCCAGGGTTTCCAGGGCCAGCTGCTGCATCCGCTTTTCCGCCTGTTCCCAGGTTTTCTGGCCAAAGTAGGAGTCCTGCTCCGTCACATCGAAGCACTCCGCCAGGGGGCCTTCGCTTTCCTTTTTCCCCGCAACGCTTGCCCAGGCGGCGATCACCGGCGGCTGGGCCGGTACAAAGCTCTGCCGTCCTCGTTTGTAAGTTCCCATGCGCATACCTTCCTTGATGTTTTTCCCTAGTATGCGCCGTTGACCCAAAAATAAACAGTGTTATGTAAACCGCAAGCCGCCTAAAAACCCTATTTTATGCCCCGGACAATTTCCCGGATCTCAATTTCAAGACCCTGGCAAATCTTTTCCAGCGGTACGGCCTCTTCCCTGGGAACATGGAGAAAACCACCGGTTTTCGGCCCTTTCCCGGCGGCGATCCCCTCCAGCAGGCCGTATAGCACTCGGTTGCACACGAAGGTCCCTGCGGACTCGCTGACCCGGGATGGGATTCCGGCGCTTGCCATGGCCTGGGCAATTTCCGCTGCCGGTAGGGCAGAGGTGTGGTATTCCGGCCCCGTTGGACTGATCTTTTGGCCCCCATATTCCACGCCGTCGTTGTCCGGGATTTTTGACGCCATGAGATTGACGGCGGTTTGCTCCGGGGTCAGGCAGTCCCGGTTCCCGGCTAAGCCTACGCAGAGCACCGCGTCAGGCAAAAACCGCTCGGCCAGTTCCCACAGCTTAGGCTCCACCCGGTCATAGGATACCGGCAGACAGGCGATGATAATCTCTGCGCCTTCAATAAAGCTAGGCAGCCGCCGTACCGCCTCCCAGGAGACGTTTTTCGTGTCCCCGCCGAAGGGCTCAAAGCCCGTAACCAAGATTTTCATAGCGCCTCCTGATCGATAGGCCCCCGCTTTCCGTGGGGGCCCGGCGTTCATTTCAGTTCCGGTATCATTTTCTGGTAGTAGGGGAGCAGGCCGATCTTGTCGGGGGTATGCTCTGGAAGCTGCCAGAAATCGTAGCCGGGATAGTCGTTGCCCTCGATGATGGCGGGACCGGTGGGCGTAACGCACACGTCCCAACCGATATACCGAAATTCCGGGATCTCCATGGCGGCCTTCAAGCACAGCTCGATGGCCTCCTTCACATAGGGCACCTGATAGCCCAGCAGGGGCACGCCGGTGTAGGGATGGGTGTCGTAGTTGATGAGCTTGGAGGTATGGGCCACGCCCACGATCTTCCCGGTCTCCGGGTCCAGGGGGCAGCACAGCCCGTCGTTTTCCATGTTGTCCACAAACTTGCCGCAGTTGCCCATCTTCACCACCTGGTAGACACAGTGGGCTGCTCCCTGGGCCACCAAGGTTACGATCCGCAGGGAGTTGATGGACAGGGGGTACAGCTTGGACAGGGCCTCGTGCTGCTTCAGCTCCTCTTCCACGGTGCCGAAGCCCTTCTCCTTCACATAGGCGTACATTTTGGAGAGATTTTCAAAATCCCCGGTCTTCAGCTTTTCGATACCCTTACCGCTCTCGCCCACCTGGGGCTTGGCGAAAAGCACCGGAAACCGCTGGGCAAAGGCGATGAACTCCTCCTCGCTGGCGGTGGTCATGTCCAGGTATTCCCGGCCCAGGTAGGGGGCGAATCGGGCATAGAACTCATTCTTTTTGTCAAAAATGTGGGTATATTGGGGATCGTTGCAGATGGTCACCAGCTTTTTGTTCCACAGCCGAGTGACGTAGGTCTTCCGCTGGGCGGCGTTCATGTCGTAGAAGCCGAAGATCAGGTAGTCATAGTACCCCGCCCCGTACCGGGCGGCGCAGTTGAGAATGTCGAAAAAGAGAAAGACCTTGCTTTTCCCGCATTTTTCGTGGGCCCGGCGGATCACGTCAAAAAATTTGGACAGCCGGACGCCCTTTAGAATGTGCAGATAGTATCGCAGCTTTTCCATTTTATTTTCCGGCCAGGGCCCGTTCCAGCCATACGCTGCCCACATCCAGGGCGGTGTAGAGCCCGTCTTTTTCGCTCTTTTTCACGATCCGGTCCCGGCTCCGGGCGGCGGGGTCGGTGAGTTGAAGCTGGACGGAGACCCGGGTGGCGATCTCGGTGTCGTTGACCGTTTTGGACTCCAACACCTGGAGCATGACGATGTGGCTGTCCGCCATGGAGCCGTAGTAGATCAGATTGCCCTTCCGCATCAGCGGATGGCCCTTGTACATCAGAACGCTGTTTTCTTCCGCCATAGAAACCTCCTTGCAGAAAATGGTTGGGGAGCCCGGGGCGGGCCCCCCAAATAATCAAGACTTTTCAAATAGATACCGCTGTACCAGCTCCTGGAGCAGCTCGTCCCGGTCCAGCTTGCAGATCATGCTGCGGGCGTTGTTGTAATTGGTGATATAGGTGGGATCTTCGGTGAGCAGGTACCCCACGATCTGATTGATGGGGTTGTAGCCCTTCTCGCTGAGGGCGTCGAACACACTGCGCAGGGTCCGGCGCATATTCTCCTTATCATCGCTGGGAACGGTAAATTTAATGGTGCTGTTATCTGTCATGGGGCACCCTCCTTCCTCGTCTGAGGTCTATTATAGCCGAAAGTACCGCCGGTGTAAAGGCTTGACCGGTATTTTTTTCTGTTTTTAACGCAGGGTGGCGTCCAGCCGTTCCTTGAGGGCGGTCAGGACCTGGTTCATCACCTGCTCCGAGTCGGCGTCGGTGAGGGTCCGGTCGTCGGCGCGCAGTTCCAGGGAGAAGGCCATGCTCTTCTTGCCCGCGGGAACGCCGGGACCCCGATAGATGTCAAACAGACTGACACTGCGCAGCAGTCTTCCGGCGGCCTGGGTAATCACCTTTTCCGCCTGGGCCACGGTGACGCTCTCCTGGCACACCAGAGCCAGATCCCGGCTGACGGTGGGGTACTTGGGCAGCGGCGTATAGGTGGGCTCCGGAAGCTGCATGGATAGCAGACTGGAGAAATCGATCTCAGCGGCATAAATTTCCGTATCGATGCCGTAGTTCTTTGCCACCAGGGGATGCACCTGGCCCAGAACGCCCACTTCCTGACCACCGATGGTCACCCGGGCGCAGCGGCCGGGATGGTAGCTGGGATGATCCGTCCAGGCTTCGTACTCGGCCTTAGGCAACCGCAGGCCGGAGAACACCGCCTCCAGCTCCCCTTTGAGGGTGAAGAAGGTCTCGCCGGCGCCGTAGGTCCCCAGTACCAGATGCTTGGGCTCCTCGGGCAGCGCCTGGCCCTCCTTGGGCAGATACACCTTGGCAAGCTCATAGAGCTTGGCGGCCTTGTTGTGGTAGGCGCTGTTCCGGGAGAGGATGTCCAGCATGGAGGGCAGGGCCACGGTCCGCATGATGGAGGTGTCCTCGCCCAGGGGGTTCTGAATTTTCAGGGCCTTGCGCAGGGGGGAATCCTGAGGCAGCCGGATCTGGTCGAAGATGGAGGGGGAGACAAAGGAGTAGGTGATGATCTCGCTGTACCCCAGGGCCCGGCACAGATTTCCGGCGGCGTTTTCAAAGCGCATCATGGGGGAGTAGCCGCCCTGGGTGGCGGTGGAGAAGGAGGTGACGGGGATCTCGTTGTAGCCGTAGGAGCGGCCCACCTCCTCGGCAATGTCGGCGGTGAGGACCAGGTCCGGCCGCCAGGAGGGGACCTGGATCATCCCATTTTCCACAGGGATCTCCAGCCGGTTCAGGTACAGCTCCATGTCTTCCCGGGAGATGTCGGTGCCCAGCAGGGCGTTGATTTTCTCCGGCTCCAGGGGAATGGTCCTGGGCGCGGGGATCTCTCCCAAAATATCCACCACGCCGTCCAGCACGTCGCCGCACTCTAGCAGCTCCACCAGCTCGCAGGCCCGCTGAATGGCGGGCAGGGCCATCAGAGGATCCAGGTGCTTTTCAAACTTGCCGGAGGACTCGGTGCGCATTCCCAGGGCCAGGGCGGTCTGCCGGATGGAGGTGCCGTCGAAGTTGGCGGACTCGAAGACCACCGTAGTTGTGTCGTCCAGAATTTCGGAGTTTTCGCCGCCCATGATGCCCGCCAGGCCGATGGGCTTGTCCTGATCCGCGATGACCAGCATCCCGGGCTTTAGCTGCCGCAGGTTCCCGTCCAGAGTGGTCAGGGTCTCGCCCTCCCGGCTCTCCCGGACGATGATCTTCCCGGAGGAGACGTACCGGTAGTCAAAGGCGTGCATGGGCTGGCCGTATTCCAGCATCACATAGTTGGTGATGTCCACGATGTTGTTGATGGGCCGGACCCCGTTGGCACGAAGCCGCTGCCGGAGCCACTTGGGGGAGGGGCCGATCTTCACGTTGGCCACCATCCGGGCGGTGTACCGGCTGCAAAGCTGGGTAGCCTCCACCTCCACGTCCAGGTGGTCGAAGATGCTGCCGGCGCCGCTGCCCTTTACCTCCGGCTCGTGGTGGCGCATGGGCTTGTGGAAGGCCGCGGCGGCCTCCCGGGCCAGACCGATGATGGAGTAGCAGTCCGGCCGGTTGTTGGTGATCTCAAATTCCACCACGGTGTCGTCGCTGCCCATGACGGTGTTGATGTTCTGCCCCACGGCGCAGTCCTCCTGAAGGATCCAGATGCCGTCTTCAATGGCGTAGGGGAAGTCGTTTTTGGTCAGACCCAGCTCCTTCAGGGAGCAGAGCATCCCGTTGGATATTTCGCCCCGGAGCTTGCCCTTGGTGATGTGGATGCCGCCGGGGAGGCGGGAGTTGTGCAGCGCCACGGGGACCAGGTCGTTTTCCTTCACATTCTGGGCCCCGGTGACGATCTGAACAGGCTCGTCCTTGCCCACGTCCACCTGGCAGATCCACATATGGTCGGAGTTGGGGTGCCGGACCAGGGAGAGGACCCGGCCCACCACCACGTTTTGAATTTCCGCGTCCAGCCGCTCGTAGGTCTCCACCTTCTGGCCGAAGATGGTCATGGTCTCGCAGAAATCCTTGTCGGACACCTGGGACAGGTCCACAAATTCCTCATTGATCCATTTTCTGTTGAGCTTCATGCTTCTGTCCCTCCTTAGAACTGGTTCAAGAACCGGATATCGTTGTCGAAGATCAGCCGCAGATCATTGATCCTCGTACTGCGCATGGCCATCCGCTCCAGGCCCATGCCGAAGGCGAAGCCGGAGTACTCCTCCGGGTCGATGCCGCAGTTTTCCAGCACCTTGGGATGCACCATACCGGCGCCCAGCAGCTCGATCCAGCCCTCGCCGTGGCAGGTGGAGCAGACCTGGCCGTCCACCTCGCCGGTGCCCTTGCACTTGTGGCACTGCATATCCATTTCGCAGCTGGGCTCGGTGAAGGGGAAGTGATGGGGCCGGAACCGCATCACGGCGTCCGGGCCGTAGAGCTGCCGCATCAGGGTGGTCAGAGCGCCCTTCAGGTCGCCCATGGTGATGTGCTTGTCCACCACCAGCCCCTCGATCTGATGGAACATGGGGGAGTGGGTGGCGTCGGCCTCGTCCTTCCGGTACACCCGGCCCGGGGCGATGATGCAGATGGGGGGCTTGGCGTTTTCCATCACCCGGATCTGCACCGGGCTGGTCTGGGTCCGGAGCAGCAGGGAATCGTCGTCCGTAAAATAGAAGGTGTCAGACCGGTCCCGGGAGGGGTGGCCCTCCTCAATGTTCAGCCGGGTGAAGTTGTAGTCCGCCAGCTCCACCTCGGGGCCGTCCACCACCTGGTAGCCCATCCCAACAAACACGTCCTTGATCTGCTGCAACACCTGATTCATGGGGTGCTGCTTGCCCATGACCACAGCCTTGCCGGGAATGGTCACGTCCACCGTCTCTTTCAGGAGCTTTTCCTCCATGGCGGCGGCGTGGAGATCGACCTTGCGCTGCTCCAGCTTGGCCTCGATCTCGGCCCGGACGGAGTTGGCCAGCTGACCCATCACGGGCCGCTCCTGGGCGGTGAGCTTCCCCATCTGCTTGAGGACGTTGGTAAGCTCTCCCTTTTTCCCCAGCAGCTTCACCCGCAGCTCCTCCAATACGGCGGGGGAGCTGGCGGCTTCCAGGGCCTCCATGGCTTGACGTTTGATGTTCTCTAGCTGTTCCTTCATTTTTATCATACCTCCTGGGTTGATCACAAAAGCTGTCCCGCGGCAAAAAATACGCCTCCGCCCCCATCGGGACGAAGGATCACCTCCGCGGTACCACCCGCATTCGCCTCTCGGCGCGCTTTTCCGGCGCTGCTACGCCATCCGATCGATAACGGGATCACCCGGCGGGCCCTACTGCTGTTTCAGGCCGCGGCTCCTGGGAGAAGGCCCGGCGCGCCTGGAAAAACGGCTTCCACCATCCCGTTCTCGCTGCGTTCCATCAATCGCGCCGGACAGCCCAATCACTGCCTGTCCATATCGGGGTGATTTTACCATATTCAAACGGAAAATGCAAGCTAAAATTTGAAAAAACCCAAATCCCTTGACTTTGCCCAGCCCAGTGTGCTACTCTTTAGAAAAAGGGGGGTTACTATGAGCGTGGAATTTACCCGGGAGGACGTGTATTCCCGTCTGCCCCGCCGCCGGGCGGACGCCCACAAGGGAATGTGCGGTCGGGCGCTGCTGCTCTGCGGCAGCCGGGGCTATACCGGCGCCGCCGCCCTGGCGGCCCTGGGGGCCCTGCGCACCGGGATCGGACTGGTCTATCTGGGGGTGCCGGAGAGCATTTACGCCATCGAGGCGGTAAAACTGACGGAGCCGGTGATTTTTCCCCTTCCGGACCGGGACGGGATGCTGTCCGAGGAAGCGCTGCCGCATATTCTGGACTACCTACCCAAAATGGACGCCGTGCTGATCGGCCCGGGCCTGGGACAGAGCCCGGGGACCCTGGCGGTGCTGGAGGGCGTGCTGCGGGCGGCTTCCTGCCCCGTTGTGGTAGACGCCGATGGCATAAATTTGCTCGCGCGGCATAGAACTATACTGCGCGGAAGGACAGGCCCCACGGTGCTGACGCCCCATGACGGGGAATTCGCCCGCCTGGGCGGCGGTGGCGGCCCGGATCGGGAACATGAGGCCCGACGCCTTGCCCGGGAGCTGGGCTGCGTGATGGTCCGAAAGGGCTGCCGCACCCTGACCACCGACGGGGAACTGTGTTATGTAAACACAACCGGCCACCCCGGCATGGCGGTGGGCGGAACCGGGGACCTTCTGGCGGGGATGCTGACGAGCCTGCTGGCCCAGGGCATGGCGCCCATGGATGGGGCGGCCTGCGCCGTGTGGCTCCATGGCGCCGCCGGGGAGCTGTGCGCCCGGGACCTGGGCGTGGCTCTGCTCCCCACGGACATGGCCGCCTGTCTGCCGCGACTTTTCCAATAAGGCGGGATGCGCATTGAATCGGGCTTTTGGCCGAAAACTTCTCATTCTGGCTCTGGCGCTGACGCTGACCCTCCTCGCGGGCTGCGGGGAGACAGCTTCGGCTCTGGAGCGAGCCATGACCTTCCGGGCCAAGCTGCTGGCGGCGGCGGGCTGTACCTTTGACGCCGAAGTGATCGCCGACTATGGGGACAAGAGCCACAGCTTCTCCCTGAGCTGCCAGGCGGACGAAAACGGGAACCTGACCTTCACGGTCACCGCCCCCGAGACCCTGGCGGGGATCACGGGGAACGTCTCTGCCTCCGGCGGAGAGCTGACCTTCCAGGACAAGGCCCTGGCCTTCGACCTGTTGGCGGACGGGCAGATCAGCCCGGTGAGCGGCCCCTGGCTGCTGCTGACCACCCTGCGGAGCGGGTATCTGACCTCCTGCGGGGCTTCCGGGGAGGGTCTGCGGCTGTCCATTGACGACAGTTATCGGGAGGACGCCCTTTCCCTGGACATTTTGACCGATGGGGCCGATCAGCCCACCCAAGCGGACATTGTGTGGCAGGGCCGTCGGATCGTGTCGCTCCGGGTCAAAAACTTTACGCTTTTGTAGCTTTCCGCCGGGGCCAGCATAGGATGGATTGCCGGTGGGAGACTCCGGACCCGCTTGTTACCCGGGCAGGATGGGGCGTTTGTTCAGCGTTTTCCCAACCAAACCGTATATTTTTCCTCTGTGCGTGGGACAATAGGTATAGCCGCGTTACATAGGAGAATCCGGTAGCG
>CANRQC010000061.1 GCA_947632695.1 uncultured Oscillospiraceae bacterium
CTACACGGCCCTGTTCTGGTACAAGACCCTCCGCGGCGGCAATTTGGAGTGGGCCAGGGCGGACTTTGCCTCCACCGTGGGCGCCGGCATCGATATGGGCCGCGCCCTGCTGGGCGGCATCGTGTTCTCCAACCAAAATACCGCCGCTCCCGCCGCTCCCGGAATGTCCGCCGCCCAGCTGCCCCAGGCGGCGTTCTTTGCCGCCGGCGTCACCGGCGTGGACGGCGCTCACCGAGATCTGGACGGCGTGGGCGACCCCCAGGACAGCCGCTGGCATCAGGTGGCGGTTTCCTATCAGCGGGACGGCGCCCTCCGGGTCTATGTGGACGGGGAGCTTATCAAGACGGTGGATATCGCCGCCTTTGACGGGCAGAGCCTGGGCGTCAACAGCCTGGGCCTGGGCGCGGACGCACTGGGCCAGTACGGCCTGGGCAACGCCTATATCGACGATTTCCAGATCTATCCCGGCGTTCTGTCCCAGACCGATATCTGGGCCAACTACCATCTGGGCCATCTCAAGGCCCTGGTGGCCGAGGCGGAGCGGCGCCTGACCCAGGTCGGCCCGGAGTACACCCCGGCCGCCAAGAGTACCTTGGTCCAGGCCATCCAGGCGGCCCAGGACAAGCTGAACGCTGCCGCGGAGGATGCCGATCTGATCCTAGCCTACGACGCATTAAAGGCCGCGTTTGACGCTTTCCTCCTGTCCCCGACGCCCCGGCTGTCCATGCTGCTGCTTGGCGACATGCACATCGGCAGCGCCAATGACGCCCGGGCTAAGGCCCTGGAGCAGGTACTTCAGGACGTGGCGGGCCTGGGCCTTCCGCTGGACGGCATGGTGAACGTCGGCGATTTTGCCAGCGGCGCCACTGCCGCCGCCACCGACGCCGCTTACCAGGTATTGGAAGACCTGCTGGCAAAATACGGCCTGACCGCCCTGCAAATGCTGGCCTGTTTCGGCAACCACGAGATCAATTACGAGAACGAGAAGGAGAATTATCTGGTCAGCACTGCCCGGTATTGGGCGAACCTCCAGCGCCATATGGGGGAAAACAAGCGGTTTGGCCGGGGCGTGGGGGTGCTGGACGAAGCGTGGTACGAGGCCGGCAAGCACTACTGCTACGGCATGACCTTAAAGGAGCGGTACCACTTCCTGGTGCTGAACACCGACTACCTGCCCCAGACTGGCAGCAGCAAGAACATCCCCGACGAGTCCGGCAACGCCCTGGACCCCATCCGCCACGGCGTCCATTTTGAGCCGGAGACCTTTGAATGGATCGACAAGATGATGAGCTTGTACAGTGCCGACGGCCTGCCCATCTTTGTCATCAACCACTTTCCCTTTATTGACTCGGCGCCTCTGTCCTATTTTGATCCCGTCATCGTGAAGGACAACTCCATCGGCGCGCAGGATGAACAGATTCGGGCGACGCTGGCAAAATACGACAACGTGGTCTATTTCTGCGGCCATCTCCACGCCGCCCTGGGCATGAGCGGGCCGGTGCGGGTGACCAGCGAGGGCGGCGGCAGCTTCACCGCGCTGAATCTGCCCAGTCTGAAATCCAGTGCCCGGGGCTACCGGAACATCCCCGCCAGCTGGATCATGTTCGTCTACGACAGGGAGATCGTCTTTCGGGCCCGGGACTTTGCCGCCGGCGAATGGCTGACCCAATACGACGCGGCGATCCCCCTGAAGGGCGCGGCGCAGGAGGGGCCCGGCGGTTCGCGCTAGGCACCCTGGAAGAAATAGGCACATGGACGTTTTTTCATTTTCTTTCCTTCTTATGATGGTCCCCGCCGCGTTTCCGCGCGGCGGGGACCAAACTTATTGGGAATCAATTGCGCCGGTCCCACGGCAAGGATCAGCGGGACGCGCGGAAGGGTAAATTACATACGACCTGGATACCCCACATTCGCGGGAGCGCGTCCATGGCGTTTCCGCCCCAATCATCTTCCCCAGAAGCTCAGAAGCAGATACCCCAGCGTCAGGCACAGACCGATGCAGGCCAGCAGCAGGCCATAGGAAAAGCTCTCCTGGATCAGCCGGAGGGTGCCCTTGGCCCGTTCCTCGTCCCGTGCCAGCCGGTCGGTGATGGAACCGGCCTTGGGCGTCTTGCGGAAGAATCTGGCGGCCCGGTCCAGGAAGCCGCCGAGCAAATGGGCGACGGGATCGGAATCCAGGGCCTCCCTGGGCGGGGGAAGCGGACGGTGGGTGGTCCGCCGCAGGAGGCGGATGAGGCCGTCCACCAGGCTGTCCAGGACCCGGGAGAGGAAGGTGCCGACAGCCAGGAAGCCCTTCACTACGGCATCCACAAAATAGCGGTCCAGCGCCTGGCAGAGCCCGCCGAAAATCGCCGGGAGGACCTTCAAAAGCAGAGGCCGGTAGACCAGCTCCTCTAAGTCCAGGACCTGGGGCCAGCGGTTAACATAACGCAGAACCGTTCCGTCCTTCTTCATCAGCAGCCCCCGGACAACGAAAACGTAGATCCCCGCGCCGAGGCCGATGCTGATGGCCGCGCCCCGCAGGTTCTCAGGGGCAAAGTAGGCGACCCGCTCCGCCGTCCCGGCGGCATAGAAGAATCCCTGGCCCAGATCGGCGATGGGGTCCATGGTCCAGTGGGGCAGCAGTCCCAAGATTGGCGGCACCGCCGCCGCCAGGAGCAGCACGCCCTTTGTCAGGGGCCCCATTCCGGGACCCATTTCGTCAAAGGCCCGCTGCCGCTGGGGGTCCTCGTTTTTTTCGACGAACAGCGCCACGAACAGCTTGAGCATATAGGCCACGGTCATGCCGCCGGTGAGCAGGAAGACCCACTCCGCCAGGTAAAAGAGCCCTGGATTTTGCGCAAGGCCCTGATACTCAACGATGCTTTCATGGAGCAGGGTCTTGCTGATGTACCCGGAAAACAGGGGAACGCCCCCAATCCCCAGGGCCCCGGAGAGAAACGCCGCCAGAAGGGCCGGTTTTCCCCGGCCAAAGCCCCGGATCTCATTTAAATCCAGCTGGCGCAGATTCATGAACACCACCCCGGCGCAGAGGAACAGCACCAGCTTGAAGGAAGAGTGGTTGACCATGTGCAGGAAGGCGCCCCGCACCGCCGTCAGGTTCTCCGCCCCGGCGCTCCGCAGCAGGCAGGCCATGCCGATCCCCGTCAGGATGAATCCGATTTGGGAGACGGAGGAGCAGGCCAGGGTCCGTTTGAGATTCACGGAGAAGAGCGCCAGCACCGCCCCCAGAAGCATGGTCACCAGTCCCAGCAGCGTCAGCAGCGCCCCCGCGGCTTGGTCCGCCCCAAAGAGGCCGCAGGCGGTGAAAATGATCCCAAACACCCCGGCCTTGGTCAGGATGCCGGAAAGCAGGGCGCTGGCCGGCGCGGGGGCCTCGGGGTGGGCCTTGGGCAGCCAAATGTGCAGCGGGAAGCAGCCGGCCTTGGCGCCGAAGCCAAAGAGCAGCATCCCCCCGGCGGCGTACAGCCGGATTCGTCCTTCCAGGGGGCCGGAGAGGACCGGCCCGGCCAGCCGGGCCAGATCGTCCATTTCCAGGGTGCCGAATTGATCGTAAAGGAGGAACAGGCCCATCAGCAGCACCAGCCCTCCGATAACCGCCACGGCTAAATACGTCTCCGCCGCCCGCAGGCTGGCCCGTCGCTGGTCGAAGGCGACCCAGACATAGGAGGTAAAGGACATGATCTCAAAAAAGAGGAAGGTGGTATACAGGTCCGCCGACAAAAACACGCCCACCGTGGCAAAAAAGGTGGCCCAGAGGAAGAAATAGTACCGCCCCCGGTTTTCGTAATGGGCCATGTATTCCCGGGAGAACGCGCCGCTCACCGCCCACATAAAGACGGCGATGAGGCAGTAGACCACGCGGAACCCATCCAGCCGGAGGTGAAGGCCCATCCCGCAAAAAGCCGGAATGAACAGATCCATCATCCCGCCTCCTTTCCAATTTCGGCCAGCGCCGCCAGGAGGGGCTGACCGCAGAGACCCAGGGCCAGCAGAAGCCCTGCAAAGAGCAGCAGCGGCAGGAGCATCCGCCAGTCCGGGTCCCGCCGGTCCGGCAGGGCTGCCGCCCGCCAGGGGAAGAAGGCCCGCACCGACACCGAGAGCATATAGATCCCCGTCATCAGCGCGGAGTACAAAATCACCGCCACCCCCACGACCGGCAGCGCCCCACCCCCGGCATCCGAGGCAGCGGAGAGGGCCGCCGTACACAGGCTCCATTTGCTCAGGAACCCTGCAAAGGGCGGGATCCCCATCAGGGACAGCGCCGCCACGGTGAAGCAGCCGAAGGTCACCGGCATCCGCCTGCCCAGGCCGTCCAGCTCGGTGATATAGGTCTTGCCGGTCTGGGTCTGGACCGCCCCGGCGCAGAAAAAGGCGCAGATCTTCATAATGGCGTGGACGATCAGATGGGCCAGGGCCGCCGCCAGCCCCGCCGGGGTCATCAGCGCCGCGCCAAAGAGAATGTAGGACAGGTTGCTGATGGTGGAGTAGGCCAGCCGCCGCTTCCAGTGGATCTCCCGGACTGCCATGGTGGAGGCGTACACGATGGTAATAAGCGCCGCGCCCATCACTACCCACTGGGCCCAGGTGCCCCGCAGAAGGGCAGCCCCGAAGCTGAAATAGGTCAGCCGCAGAACGGCAAAGGCCCCGGATTTCACCACCGCCACGGCGTGGAGCAGGGCGGTCACCGGGGTGGGGGCCACTGTCGCCCGGGGCAGCCACCCGTGGAAGGGAAACAGCGCCGCCTTCACCCCAAAGCCAAAAAAGGCCAGCACATACAGTAGAAGTGTCAGATCCTTCCCTCCGGCCGCCGGGTTCAGCATCCCGCCGGGAACGAAGGCGGTGGTACCTGTGGCGGAGTAGGTCAGGACATAGATCAGCCCCAGAAAGGCGAAGGCCGCCCCGCCAATGGAATAGTAGAGGTAGCGCCGGGTAGCCCGGGCCGCCTCGGAGGTCATGGGGTGCATGACCAGGGGGAAGGTGGCAAAGGTCAGCATCTCATAAAACAGGTACATGGTCACCAAATTGCCCGCCAGGGCCACCCCCAGGGTCACCCCGAAGGAGATGGTGTAAAATCCGAAGAAGGTAGGCCGCCGCTCCTCCTTTTCCATGTAGGAAAAGGCGTACAGGGTCGCCAGGGGCCACAAAAAGGACACCAGCCCGGCAAACACGCTACCCATCCGGTCCAGGCGGAACATCACCGTCAGCTCCCCGTACAGGCGAAACAGGACCTGGGGCGAACTTTCCCCGCCGCATATCGCGATCAGCGCCCCCATCCAGAGGCTGTTTCCCAGCACCAGCAGGAGCAGCGCCCCCCGGACCAGGGTTCGCCGCCTGGGCGTGGTGATCCAGGGCTGAAGCAAAAACAGAAGCGTTCCCGCGCAAATGGGGAGGAACACCGGCCCTGCCAGAAGAATACCGCCCATGCTCGCTCACCCCACGATCCCGGCTTCCGCCAGGCGGCTGATCCAGCCCAGAAGCGGGCCGGGGAAGCAGCCCAGCAGCACCGCCGCCGCCCCCAGCAGAAGAATGGGGATGGCCATCATCATTGGCGGCTTTTCCCCGGAAATGAGGGCGGGTCCCTCCGACTCCCTGCCGGGGAAAAACCCCGCGATCACCGGGGGCAGCAGATAGCCCGCCGTGAGCAGGGCGCTGATCAGAAGCACCGCCGGGCCCAGATACCGGAACACCCCGGTGTCCGAGGCCAGCGCCCCCTGGGCCAGATACCATTTGCTGATAAATCCGCTGGCGGGGGGAATGCCGATCAGGGCCAGGGAGGCCGCCGTGTAGGCCCCCAGGGAGACAGGCATGATCCGCCCCAGGCCCCGGAGCTCCTCCGTCCGGGTCTTGCCGGTACAGTGGATCACCGCCCCGGCGAACAGGAACAGCCCCGTCTTGATCACGGAGTGGAAGGCCACGTGGGCCAGCGCCCCGGTAAAGCCCAGGGGATCCATCAGCCCCAGGCCAAACAGGACATAGGACACCTGGCTGACGGTGGAATAGGCCAGCCGCTTTTTGAAGACCGGCTCCCGATAGGCCAGCATGGAGCCCAGAAACACCGTCAAAAGAGACAGGATCAGCCAGGCGTCCTGCACCCAGGTCCCCCGGAGGGCATTAATCCCGATCAGGTCGTAGGTACTCCGCAAAATCGCCAGGACGCCGGCCTTGGTGATGACCCCGGAGAGCACGGCGCTGGCCGGGGCCGGGGCGGCGGGATGGGCCACCGGCAGCCACCCGTGGAGGGGGAACATGCCGGCCTTGGCACCGAAGCCCACGATCATGCACAGCGCCGCCGGCAGCAGCAGCGGCGCGGAGGCGGCGGACGCCGCCGTAAAATAGCCCCCCGGCAGGAACGTCAGGCTCCCGGCGGCCTGGGCCAGGTAAAAAATGCCAAACAGGGCCAAAAACGCGCCGCCGACGGAGTAGAACAGGTACTTGAGGCCCGCCCGCACCGCCTCTTTCGTCCGTTCGTGAAGCACCAGCGGCAGGGAGGTCAGGGTCATCAGTTCAAAAAACACATAAAACGTCAGCAGGTCCGCCGCGAAATCCAGGCCCATCAGCGCTCCGGGGACCATGAGATAAAACCCGTAAAACCCGGCGGCATGGTCGTCCTCTTTTAAGTACGAAACCGCGTAGACGGCGGTCAAAAACCACATCACGGCGGTCAGCACTCCGAAGAAGCGCCCGATCCCGTCTGCCCGGAGGCCCATGGTCAGGTTCCCGGTCAGACTGAGCAGGGTCACATTCCCGCCCAGCGCCGCCGCTAAAATGATAAAAACCGTCTCCAGGGCCTGGGCCGCCAGGAAGATTCCATCCAGCAGCAATCTACTTTTCCCCATCCGGCGGCCCGCCAGCAGCATCGCCGCCCCGGCAGCCAGGGGAAAGAATACCGGCAATAGTAGGAACATCGAATTTCTCCTTTCCGCGTTCTTTAGCTGAACATGGCCAGGCCCTCGGTAATGGCCCGGACAATGGGCTGGGAGAACAGCCCCAGGATCAGATTAAAGGCGATCAGACACAGGACTGCCACCCGGAAGCCCAGAGCGTTGACCCTTCCCCCGGCGGCTCCATCCGGGCCTGCGCCGGCGGCGTAGGCGCCGCTCCTGGCGGGGCGGTACAGGCCCGTCAGCAGCCGCAGAAAATACACCGCGTTCAGTACGGTACTCACCGCCAGGGCGATCAGGGTAGTCAGCATCTTCCCGGGGCTGGCCATGGCGGAGGTGGCAAACAGGAGCTTGGAAATAAAGCCCGAGAGCATGGGAAAGCCCACCATGGACAGCGAACCCACCAAAAAGCCCACCCCCGCCAGCCGGTTCCGATACCCGGAGCCCCGGAGGGCCAGAAAATCCGTCCGGTCCCCGGAGACCCGGTAAAGCCCCCGGGCGCTGAGGAACAGCAGCGCCTTGGTGGCCCCGTGGGAGAAGATGTGGAATATCGCGGCGATCATGCCCTCCGGCGTCCCCAGGCCGATGCCCATGTAGATATAGCCGATCTGGGCCACGGAGGAGTAGGCGATCATCTTCCGGGTGTCGGTCTGCATGATGGCCCGCAGGGAACCCAGCATCATCCCCGCCACGCCAAAGAGGAACAATACGTTTCCGATGTGGCTGCGGACCACGCTCTCCGGGGACAGGACCCGGTAGTAAAATTTGATCAGCAGAAAAATGTACCCTTTGGAGACCAGGCCGGAGAGGATGGCGCTGGCCGTGGGGGTGGCGTAGCCGTAGGTGTCCGGGATCCAGTAGTGGAAGGGGAACAGCCCGCTTTTAATGGCCAGGCCCACGCTGACCACCGCCACGATCACCAGCAGCGGGATCTCATACTGCCCGCTTTCGACGATTTGCCCCACCGCCTCCTGGGCCGGGCTCATCAGCAGCTGCCCGGTCACGTCGTAAAGAAGGCTCAGCCCAATGAGAAACAGACCGGAGCCCAGGGAGCTCATGACCATGTACCGAATGGCGGCGGTCAGGCTCCGCCCGGTCTGGGTAATCATGATCAGGCCGCAGCCGGCGATGGTGTTGATCTCCACGAAGACGTAGGCTGTAAACAGGTCGTTGGTGTACACCAGGGCCAGCAGAGAGCTGAGCATTAGATCGATCAGGATGTAAAACAGGTTCTGCTTGCCGGGCTCCACGTCGGTCTGGGTATAGTTCACCCCGCCGATCACCGAAAGGAGCATAATGGCGCTGAACAGCAGCGCCGTCAGCCCCTCCAGCACCCCCGCTCGAATTTCGTTGCCCCAGGGGGCGGGGAAGTGGCCCATCCAATAGACGTAGCTCTCCCCGGTGGCGGCGCAGTAGGTCAAAACGGCGGCGGACAGGACCATGGTTACCGAGATGGCGCAGATACTCAGGATCCTGGCCTTCTTTCCCTTCAGAACCGAGGAGACGATCCCGGAAAACATGGCCAGAATAATGGAAAAAAACGGGAAATTTTGGACGAAGCTCAAAGCTGCTCTTCCTCCTCCTGCTTCATGGAGATCAGGATCCGGTCCAGGTCTAAGGAGTGGTAGCGCTCATAGAGCCGGATGGTCAGGGCCAGCATCAGCGCCGTGGTGCTGACGCTGACCACGATCCCCGTCAGCACCAGGCCGCTGGGAATGGGGTTGATGTAGGCGGCGGGGTCTGTCACCCCGCCCGTGAGGATGGGCACCTGCCGGCCCGCGATATAGCCCTTGGCGGCCAGGAACAGGTAGATGGCCGTGTCCATGATGTTCATGCCCAGGATCTTCTTAATCAGGTTCCGGTGGAGCAGGAGCATGGTAAAGCCGATGCCGAAGAGGACCATGGCGGCCTCTTCCTCCAGATTCAGATTCAGTTCTCCAAACATGGCTCACATTCCTCCCTTGCGGAACAGCGTATAGAATGAATACATGGTGCCCATCACCACCAGGCCCACGCAGATGTTGAGAGGCAGGATCAGGCCGCTGCTGAGGATCGCGCCGGGGGTCCCCAGGGGGATGCCGCTTTCCAGATGGTTGGCGCCGGTGAAGAAGGAATAGCTTTTCGCCAGGCAGTAAAAGCTCAGGGCGCACAGGGTCATCCGGCGGTAAATCTGTTCGTTGAAGAACCGCTCGGTCTTGGCAAAGCCGAAGGCGTTCAGGTACAGGATCAGCCCGGAGCCCAGCACCGCGCCCCCGGAAAATCCGCCTCCCGGAGACAGGTGGCCGTTCAAAATAATGTAGACCCCAAAAATCAGGATCAGCGGCACCAGAAGCCGGGCGGTTTGCTGGAGGATCCCGTCGTTTTTCGGCTCAAACAGCCGGTCGTTCTCCTGCTGGATCCGGGTCCGGGCGGCGCTTTTGCCGTCGGCGGCGTCCACCCGGAGCAGCACCTGGACGCAGCAGGAGGCGATGAACAGCACGCAGGACTCCCCAAAGGTGTCGAAGGCCCGGTAGTCCAGGATCATGCCGGTGACAAAATTGGTGGCGCCGGTCTCCTCCACCCCGTGGCGGATGTAGCGGGCGGGCACTTCGTTATTGGCCGGGTTATCGGGGCTTCCGAAGGGCGGCAGGTGGATGGTGGTCCAGAGGAATACCAGAATGATCGCCCCGCACAGCAGAACGGCCATGATCTTATACACGGTCCGAAAGAACCCCAGGGACTTCTCCTGGGCCTGGAGCACCGCCTGGGCGTCCCCGGTCCCCTTTTGCAGGGCGACCCGGTCCCGCCATGCCTGGGCGTAGCCCGGGGTGTGGGACTGGGGCCAGACCTCGGGGCCGTAGACCTCCTCGGAGGCCCGGCGGCGGGACTCCAGGGCGCTGTCCCGGACCGGGAGACGATTGGCGCTTTCCGGAGCGGCCGACGGACCGGCGTCCTCCGTCACATCCTCTAATAGGTCCAGATCCCCGGCCAGCCAGCGCTTGAATTTCAGGTAGCGGCCCAGCTCCTGGGGGCTTTTTCGCTTACTCATCCCGGTCCTCCTTCCGGATGGCGTGGATCTTTTTCAGCGTCACGAAGAACAGAACGCTGGTGACGCCGGCGCCCACCGCCGCCTCCGTGATGGCCAGGTCCGGGGACTGGAGCAGGATCCAGATAATGCACATGATCAGGCTGTAGGACATGAACACGATGATGGAGGCCAGCAGGTCCCGGATCACCGCCACCGACACGGCGCACACCACCAGCGACAGCAACAGCAGCAGCTCAAACACTTCCATGGTCCTTTTCCTCCTGATTTGCTTCCTTGTCCAGGTGGACAACGGTGATTTCTCCCAAATTTTCGTTGGTCATGGCTTCCAACCGGCTGATCATGTGCCCCGAAACCGGGGAGGCCAGCCAGAAAAAGGCGATCACCAGGAACAGCTTCAGGCTGTCCATGCTCAGTCCCCGCAGGACCATGCACCCCAGGAACACAAATAATATTCCCAGGGTGTCCCCAATGGCGGCGGCGTGCATCCGGTTCAGGGCCTTGCGGAATTTGTTGACGCCGAACACCGCCAAAATCTCCAAAAACAGCCCCAGCAGAAGCAGGATCCCCGCCAGGAAATACCGTACCCCTTCCATGTCAATCCGTCTCCTTTTCCTCGGGGCCCGCCGGCTCCTCCTGATGCTTCAAATTGTCCTCCACCGCCTGGAGATCGGCCTTCATCCGCTTTTTCTGGAGATACACGCCGGTGTAGACCTTGCAGAGTACCACCACCGCCAGAAAGCTGATCATGGCGTAGATCAGGCAGACGTCCACCAGGTAGCTCTCATCCAGGTAGACAGACAGCAGGGCGATCAGCATAATGACGATGGTGCCGATCATATTGACCGCGATGATCCGGTCGGAAATTCCAGGCCCCAGCACCGAGCGGATGATGCTGACGATGATGAGGATCCCCAGCACCATCATCATGCCGATCAAAAGGCCCCCAAAAGCCTGCTCCATCATGCCTGCGCCGCCTCCTTTCGGATTGGTTTGCGATTCCGGGCCTCCATCTCCCCCAGGAGCTGGACAAAGGCCGACTTTTCCAGGCCCTCCCCGAATTTTCGGTCCAGGCAGTGGACGCAGAAGCGGCTGCCCTCCATGGACACGGTGATGGTGCCCGGGGTCAGGGTGATGGAGTTGGCCAGCATCGCTTTGGCCCAATCGGAGGTCAGGTCCGTGGTGAAATAAATCAGCGCCGGCTCCGGGGATAGCTCTGGGGACAGGATCAGCCCCAGCACCTCCAGATTGGCTTTCACGATCTCCCGGATCAGCACCCCCAGATACCGAACCAACAGGGGCGACAGCCGCCAGAACCGCAGCTCCTTTTCCAGGCTGTAGTCCAAAAAGCGGCACAGAAACCAAAAAAGCGCGGCTGACAGAACCAGGCCAAGCACACAAATTTCCAGTGTGATTCTCCCGTTCAAAATCAGCCACGCGGCAAAGATCAGGGCAAACAAACAGGGTCATCTTCCTTTCTCAGATTCAGCCCACATTATATACCTCCGTTTTCAAAAATGCAAGCGGAAAAGCACAAAATTGCAAATTTGGTCAGAAATCGACAAACGCGCTCCCCGCCGGAGAGCAGGATCCCCTGTTCCCCGATCTGGGCGTCTAAGCCCAGGGAGAGGGCGCGCGCCTTGTCGGCAAGCGCGGCCTTTTCCAGCGCCTCCCAGACCAGATCGTCCCGGATCCGCGCCGGTTCAACGTCCATCGCCACGGCGGAACCGTGGAACAGTAAAATGTCCCGTTCGATCAGGCTCTCCGCCAGCTTCCGGTAGACCGCCGGCGTCTCCAAATATTCGTCGCTGTGGCGCTCTTCGGCAGTCTTCTTTGCCCCGAATTGCCCCCGCTCCCGGTCGATATCGGCCTGGCTGACGGACAGGACCAGCTCCGGGGGGTTGTCCGTTCGATACGCGGCGCACATGGCGTGGATCCGCGGGCGCGGCGCCCAGATCGCCACCGCGTGGCCCGCGAACGGATAAACATTTTTCTCCATCTGTCAAAACAAAAACGCGCAAATTGGTGGAAGCTCCCTCCAGCCCCCTGGGCCGTGGAGCTGGCCCCTCCGCGCGCGGGTGTTCCTATAGAAATACACGGGCAATTATAACACCGCCCCGACCCGATTTCAATAGATCGGAGGCTAAAATTTGAAAGAAATTTCTGGAGATTTACACAAAATGAGAGAAAGGACGCTATTCTAAACGTTATGTAAACTGATGTCAAATAGAGATCCTCCTGTGGCGGAAGCCCGCCAAAGGGAAGCCCTATACATTAATATATAAGAATAGAGAAAAATCTGTCCGTATTTCACGGACATTTGTCTGGGGGGGGGTACTTGAAAATTGGTACTGAAAATTACTATTTTGTGCAAAGATTTCACAATAAAATGCAAAACAGGACATTGAAATGAGAAAAACGGGATG
>CANRQC010000062.1 GCA_947632695.1 uncultured Oscillospiraceae bacterium
AATGTGGTGAACATGCAGTACGCCAACTATCAGCTCAGCCGGGAGTCCATGGAGATGGTCAACCGGAAATACCACGACCTAAAGCACCAGATCGCCGTCCTCCGCTCAGAGATCGACTCCAAGGACAAGACGGCGGTGCTGGATCAGCTGGAACGGGAGATTCGGGCCTTCGACATTCAGTGTCACACCGGCAACCGGGTAATGGACGCCATCCTCACCCGGAAGAGCGCCTACTGCCAGGACCACGGCATCCAGTTTACCTGCGTGGCGGACGGCCACGCCCTGGATTTCATGGGGGTGGTGGAGTTGAGTACCCTGCTGGGCAACGCCCTGGACAACGCCATCGAGGGCGTGAGCAAGGTGGCGGACCCGGAGCAGCGGGTGATCCATCTGTCGGTAAGCCAGCAGCGGGGCTTTCTCCGGATGAGCCTGGAAAACCGCTGCCTGGAGGACGTGGCCACCGGGGAGGCGCTGCCCCAGACCACCAAGGCCGACCGTTCCCAGCACGGCTACGGGCTGAAAAGCATCCGCTCCACGGTGGAGCGGTACGGCGGCTCCCTGACGCTGAAGGCGGAAAGCGGATGGTTCACCCTGAGGGTGCTGATCCCCACAGAGCAGGAGAAGAACTAGTACCCACGCCCGGATTTTTGGCAGATTGCTGAAAATCCGGGCGTTTTGATTAGATAATTTAGCCAATATCCAGAACAGTTCGTGTAAAGAAACCAACGGATTACGCATTTGCCCCCACAGGGGGCTTTTTTTGTGCTATTGTATGCTTGACAAAAAGGAAACCCCCAAGGGGGTCGGAAATATTACGATTGAAGGAGGATACTATGCTGAACATCACGCGTTTCGCGGTGGAGAATCTGACAAAGGATTGCGTCACCGATGTGAGCAGGCCCCGGTTTTCCTTCGCCCTGGAAAGCGACCGCCCTGGCGCCGTCCTCAAGCAGGCGGTGATCAAGTTCGGTCCGTGGCAGACCGTCACCGAGTCGCAAATCGCCGTTTGCTACGACGGCCCGGCTCTGACGCCCTTCACCCGCTACACCGCCACGGTGGAGGCCCAGGACGACGCCGGGGAGACCGCTACTGCCCAGTTGGACTTTGAGACCGGGCGGATGGACCTCCCCTGGGAGGGTAAGTGGATCTCAGACGGCGCTTACAAATTCACGGAGGCCAAGGTCTCGCCCATCCCCATGACCTTCCGCAAGACCTGGAAGCCGGCGAAGAAAGTCGCCAGCGCCAAGATCTACGCCACCGCCATGGGCGTCTACGAGCTGTCCGTCAACGGCCAGAAGGCTGGGGATCAGTATTTCGCCCCCGGCTTTACCTCCTACAAGACCAATTTACAGTACCAGACCTACGATGTGATCGCCCTTCTGGGGGAGGAGAACACCATTCAGGCGGTGGTGGCCGGCGGCTGGGCCGTGGGCTCCTTCGTCTTCACCCGGGGTAACCGGGTGTCCGCCGACCGGCAGGCCCTGCTGCTGGAGCTGCGGGTGACCTACGAGGACGGGACCCAGGAGGTAATTGGCACCGACGAGAGCTGGTCCGTCACCGAGGACGGCCCCTACAAAATGGCGGACCTCTACGACGGCGAGACCTACGACGCCACCGTTCGCCCCGAGGATATCACCTGGCGCGGCGCCACCTTGGAGACCCTCCGGGTGGATCCCAAGATCATGGCGGACTACGGCGCGCCCGTGAAGGCCCACGAGCGCATGGAGCCTATCTCCTGCAAGAAGCTCCCCTCCGGGGCCCTGATCTATGACTTCGGCCAGAATTTCGCCGGCGTGGTAGACCTGACGATCCAGGGTAAGAAGGGCCAGACCGTTACCGTCAAGCACGCGGAAATTCTAAACCCCGACGGCACCCTGAACACCCAGTTCCTCCGCACCGCCAAGGCCACCGCTACCTACATCTGCGCCGACGGCGCGCAACATTACAGCCCCCGGATGACCTACATGGGCTTCCGCTACATCAGCGTGGAGGGCATTGATGAGGAGAACATCCAGGTCTCCGCCCGGGCGCTGTATTCCGATTTGGAGCGGATCGGCGATTTTGCCTGCTCCAACGATATGCTCAATCAGCTTCAGAGCAACATTATCTGGGGCGCCAAGTCCAACCTGGTGGACATTCCCACGGACTGCCCCCAGCGGGACGAGCGGATGGGCTGGACCGGCGACATCGCCGTGTTCTCGCCCACGGCCTGCTACCTGTTCGACATGAGCCGGTTCCTGGGCAAGTGGATGCTGGATGTAAAGGCCGAGCAGTTCCCCGGCGGCGGCCTGCCCAACACCGTGCCCCGCCACAGCTACGGCTTCCCCGCCACCATGCCGGATATGGCGGTGGACTGGTGGGACGACGCCTGTATTCTGGTGCCCTGGGCGGAGTACCGGGCCAGGGGAGACGTGGAAATCCTCCGGAAATTCTACCCCGGCATGAAGAAATATGTGAAAGCCTGCACCTTCTGGGCGGGCCTGCTCAGCTTCGGCAAGCACCGCTACATCTGGAACACTCCCGGCGTGTTCCACTTCGGCGACTGGGTGGCCCCCGACGTGCCCAAGATGAGCCAGTGGCAGGCCCGGAGCAAGTGGACCGCCACCGCCAGCCTGAAAAACACCAGCGGCCTGGTGGCCAAGATCGCCGACATTCTGGGAGAGAAGGAGGATGCGGAATATTACCGGGATCTGAGCGGCAAGGTGGCCGACGCCTACTGCTCCATCCTCACCGACGGCCACGGCAAGCTCTTGGAGGAGTTCCAGACCGCTTACGTCCTGCCCCTCTACCTGGATATGTTCCCCAACGAGACCGTCAAGGCCCAGGCGGCGGACAATCTGGTGAAGCTGGTGGAGAAAAACGACTACTGCATCGGCACCGGCTTCCCCGGCACGCCCTTCATTCTGTTCGTCCTGGCGGACAACGGCCATGCCGACACCGCCTTTAGAATGCTCCTGAACACCAAGTGCCCCTCCTGGCTGTATGAAGTGAAGATGGGCGCCACCACCATTTGGGAGCGCTGGGACGGCCTGGACGAGAACGGCGTGTGCCCCATCAGCAACGACGGCACCGACATGATGATCTCCTACAACCATTATGCCAGCGGCGCCGTGGGCGACTTCCTGTACCGCCGGGTGGCGGGCCTGGAGGCCGTGGAGCCGGGCTACAAGGTGTTCAACGTCAAGCCCCTGGTGGGCGGCGGCATCACCTGGGCCAAAGGCAGCGTGGTCACGCCCTACGGCAAGGCGGCGTCGGAATGGAAGGTGGAAAACGGCACCTTCACCGTCACCATCCAGGTCCCCGTGGGCACCACCTGCCAGCTGACCCTCCCCGACGGCACGGAGAAGAGCTTCCCCAGCGGCCGCTACACCGCGTCCTGCCCCATGTAAGATCCCTCGGAACGAGGTTTATAAACTTTTTAGGAAAGGATGAATCCCTATGAGCAAGAAAAATGATGGCTTTTGGAGCTCCCCGCTGACCAGCTCCGCCATCAAAACCAACGACGTGAAGCTGCCGGAAATGGTCATCGGCTATTTCCTGGGACCCTTCGGCGCCCTGCTGAGCTCCGGCATCTTCACCAGCATGCTCCAGAAGTACCTCAACGAGGTGCTGGGCCTGGACAACAGCTTCCTGACGGTGCTGCCCCTGGTGAGCACGATCTTCATCGTCATCGCCAACCTGGTGGTGGGTCAGCTCATCGAGCGGACCAAGGTTCTGGCGGGCAAGGCCCGGCCCTGGATCCTGCTCTCCGCTTTGACCCTCTCCATCGCCAGCGTCCTGATGTTCATCGTTCCCTTTGAGAGCGAGACCGCGAAGATGGTCTGGATCGCCATCGCCTACAACCTGTACTACTCCGTGGCGTACCCCATCTACAACACCGCCAACTCCACCATGATCCCCGTCTCCACCCGGGATTCGGAGAAGCGGGGCGCCCTGGCCTCCTTCACCAACATCGCCGGCCTGGCCGTCATGGGCACCGGTTCCATGGTGTTCCCCATCCTGGCTTCCAACGTCCTGGGCAATGACCAGAACCGGTGGTTCATCGTGATGCTGGCCGTGGCCATCTTCACCGCCATGACCGCCTACCTCCAGTTCAAATTCACCCGGGAGCGGGTGACGGAGGAGGATCTGGTCTCCGGCAAGTCCGAGAAGCAGGAGACCAAGAACATCTCCATCAGCGCCCAGCTCAAGGCCGTCACCAGCGAGAAGTGGTGGTGGATCGTCATCATCTTCTACCTGCTGTTCCAGTGGTCCGGCGCCATCAAGAACGGGTCCATGACCCAGTTCTGCGAGTGGGTGGTTGACAGCTCCATGCTGGGCGGCGACTGGGGCATTGCCCAGACCGTCCTGAGCATCCTGGGCGCCGTGCCCATGGCCGTGGCCGCCGTGGTGGTGGTGCCCCTGGCCAATAAGTTCGGCAAGGCCAAGATCACCGGCATCGGCATGATCGTGGGCGCTGTGGGCGGCGTGATTGCCGGCCTGTTCCCCACCAACATCATCATGGTCGCCATCGGCGTGGCCCTGAAGTGCCTGGGCTCCTCTCCCGCCTGCTACCTGATCCTGGCCATGCTGGCCGACGTCATCGACCACATCGAGTATAAGAGCGGCATCCGCACCGACGGCCTGACCATGTCCATCTACAGCTCCTTGATGGTGGCCGCCTCTCCCATCGGCACCTCCATCCTCAACGCCCTGCTGAAAATGGCCAACTTCGACCAGAACATGGTCTTCGGCCAGGGCGTCCAGGGCGCCGCCGCCCAGAACGCGCTGTCCATCAGCTACATCTGGATCGAGACCGTGTGCTACGCCGTCTGCGGCGTGCTGATCTTCCTGTTCACCGTGGAAAAGAACCTGAAGGAAGAGCAGGCCGCCATCGCCGCCCGGAAAAAGGGTAAATAATCTGTGAGCTGGGCCGGGGCTGCCCTCCGGCCTGCCATAAAACGTGATGAGATAAGGAGGAAAATCATGAGCAAAAACACCAAGGGCGGCCGTGCCGCAATGCGCCTGTGGCGCGGCCTGACCACCGTGACCGCCGTTCTGCTGGCGATTGCGCTGGTGGGTCAGGTGCTGGTGGAGGGCTTCCGTACCGACATCGACAAATTCCTGGGCACCCACAGCAGCGAGATCGTCACCGACGAGAGCGGCGACAAAACCGACCTGTACACCTACAAGTCCGACTATTCCAGCACCAAGGACCTGCTGGATGCCATCGAGGACCTGGGCGAGCGGATGAATGAGGAGGGCACCGTCCTTCTCAAGAACAACGGCGCCCTGCCCCTGACCGCCGACGAGACCCAGAAGGTCTCCCTGCTGGGCTTCTCCAGCTACTATCCCGTGATGGGCGGCGACATGGGCTCCAGCCTGAACGAGAATCACGGCACCGACGCGGACACCGTGGACTTTGTCCAGGCCCTGACCGCCAAGGGCTACAAGATCAACACCACGTTGCAGGACCTCTACAAGTCCCTGGAGTCCGTGTTCACCACCGAGATCGAGAGCTGGGGCGGCACCATCACCTACACCCGGATCACCGCGCCCTCCATCGGCGGCGTGTTTAGCAGCAAGGAGCCCTCTCAGGACGCCATGACCTCCGCCAACGCCGGCTGGAAGGACACCCTGAACGACTACCCCGTGATGATCGTCACACTGGCCCGGGCCGCCGGTGAGAACCGGAGCTATATGCCCGGCGCCGCCGGTGTGGATCCGGAGCAGAACCTGAACCAGACCGATCCTCTCGGCCTGTCCGACGATGAGCGGGATCTGATCCAGGCCGCCATCGACGCCAAGGGCACCAACGGCAAGGTCATCGTCCTGCTGAACAACTCCAGCGCCATGGAGATCGACGAGCTGAAGCACAACGACGGCGTGGACGCCATCCTGGAGATCGGCCTACCCGGCGGCTACGGCTTCTACGGCGTGGCGGACGTGCTGTCCGGCGCTGCCAACCCCTCCGGCCACCTGGCCGACACCTACGCGGTGGTGAACGCCAATTCTCCCGCCGCCCAGAACTATGGCAACTACGCCTGGACCAACGGCAACCCCGAGGTCTCCATGAACTCCGCCCTGGTGGAGGCCGAGAATATTTACATCGGCTACAAGTACTATGAGACCCGTTACATGGATACCGTTCTGGGCCAGGGCAACGCCAGCAATGCCATCGGCAGCGCCGACGGCGTGGCCTGGAGCTACGACAACGAGGTTTCCTATCCCTTCGGCTTCGGCCTGAGCTACACCACCTTCACCCAGACCCTGGACAGCCTGACCGTGGATCTGGAGGCCAAGACCGTCACCGCCCAGGTCACCGTGACCAACACCGGCGACGTGGCGGGCAAGGACGTGGTCCAGCTCTACGTCTCCACCCCCTATACCGACTATGACAAGCAGCACGGCGTGGAGAAGGCCGGCGTGCAGCTGCTGGACTACGCCAAGACCGGCGAGCTGGCTCCCGGCGCTTCCGAGCAGGTGACCATCGTGGCCGATGTGCAGAACATGGCCAGCTGGGACAGCACCGCCGACAATGCCATCGGCACCAAGGGCAACTACATCCTGGATGCCGGCGACTACTACTTCACCATCGGCAACGGCGCCCATGAGGCCGCCAACAATGTCCTGGCCGCCCAGGGCAAGACCGCTTCCGACGGCATGACCGCCGAGGGCGTGGCCGCCAACGTGAAGACCTGGAACCTGTCCGCCCTGGACGACACCACCCTGGCCTACACCAAGACCGGCGTGGCTGTGGAGAACCACCTGGCGGATATGGATCTGAATCAGTGGATGGGCGAAGGCACCGTCACCTATCTGTCCCGTTCCGACTGGGCCGGCACCTGGCCCAAGACCTACATGGATCTGACCGCCACCGCGGAAATGGTGGATGTCCTGGATAACGACAACTACACCATCACCGCCAACGGCAATCCTGGCAGCGTCACCTTCGGAGCCAAGAACGGCGTCACCCTGGCGGACCTGAAGGGCGTCTCCGACATCGAGGACGAGCGCTGGGGCATGCTGATGGACCAGATCCTCCTGGAGGACTGCATGATCCGCACCGGCTTCGGCGGCACCTCCACCAAGGCCATTGAGTCCATCATGTCCCCCGAGGTCATCCAGAACGATGGCCCCAACGGCATCTACTCCTACCCTCTGGGCCAGTACGCCAACACTGACGCCTCCTCCGGCGATCCCTGCGCGGTGTCCCCCGACGATCCCAACCTGGCCTACAAGTTTGGCACCATGAGCAACGAGACCGTTGTCGCCCAGACCTTCAGCAAGGAGCTGGCCGCCGAGTACGGCGAGATCTGCGGCAACTACTCCCTGTGGTCCAACCTGACCATCTACTGGGGCTGCGGCACCAACCTGCACCGGCTGCCCTACAACGCCCGGAACCATGAGTACTACTCCGAGGACGCGGTCTTGACCGCGCAGCAGGGTACCTCCTTCGTCCAGGGCGGCATGAAGTACGGCTGCCTGATCGCCCCCAAGCACCTGGCCATTAACGACACCGAGATCAACCGTACCGGCGTGGCCGTGTTCATGACCGAGCAGCAGGCCCGTGAGAACGAGCTGCGGGGCACCCAGGCCATCGTGGAAGACGGCGCCCTGGCCCTCATGACCGCCTTCAACCGGGTGGGCTGCCTCACCGCCAACTCCCATACCGGGCTGATGATCGACATCCTCCGGGAGGAGTGGGGCTACAAGGGCCTGATCTCCGAGGACTTCATCCAGAGCGCCAACTACGCGGTACTGAAGGAAGCCGTCCTCAACGGCGTCACCATGACCTGCAACACCGGCGAGAGCACCATGGCCGCCGTGTCCGAAAAGTGGAACTACTGGACCGTGGACAACGTGAGCAAGGACGAGACCCTGCTGGCCGCGCTGAAGCAGGCCATGACCTGGCAGAACTATGCTTTGGCCAACTCCAACGCCCTGGACGGCCTGTCCTCCAACTCCCGCCTGGTCAGCGTCCGCACTTGGTATGACAATCTGCTGACCGGTCTGCAGGTCGGCTTCGCGGTGCTGACCGTGGCCTGCGCCGCCATGTATGTCATGTCCGCCAAGCGTAAAGAAAACTGAGCTAGGAGGTAACATTGATATGGATATGAAAAAGCAATCCGTCGGTTTCTACACCACCGCATGCTCCGCCATCCTGGCTGTCGTAGGCCTGATCGCCTACCTGATCAACTGCGGGACCGACTATTTCTCCAACCTGGGCGTCAATCCCGCTGTGGTTGCCTGCCTGGTGATCGCGGTGGCGGTGCAGGCGGTCTACCTGGTCGTCACCCAAAAGGGGACCCCCATTTGGACCGATGTTCTGCCCGTAGCCGCCTCTGTGCTGCTGGTTGTGGCGACGCTCCTGTTCGTCAGCGTCCGGATCAACGGCATTGCCTCCATCATGACCTTTGAAGGCAACGCCAAGACCATGGCCGACCTGACCAGCGCCATCGTGGGCATCGTCGGCTGCCTGGCGGCCACCATCGTCAGCGTGGCAGCGTCTTTCTTCGACACCACCAAAGCGTAACTTTTCTCAAAGCCCGACCGCCCCCAGCCAGTCCTGGGGGCGGCTCCGGGCAATTTAGGACATGAAGGGGAGATCAGAGATGGGCAAAAAAATGCTTTGCGCTCTGATCTGCCTTTTGTGCCTGACCGGCTGCGCCCAGGTCTCCGAAAACCGCCTGCCGGAATGTCAGGTGGTGCTGGAGCGGGGGGAGGGCTTCACCGCCAGCGATTATCTCTGCCGGGGCGCTCCGGGGGAGGACATGGTTTTTTCCCTCCGGGCCAAGGAGGGCTACACCATCACCGGCACGGACTGGCCGGGGGCGGAGCTGATTCCCCAAGCCGGGGGCGCGGTGGAGCTGCGGCTGAAAGAGGTGCGGTACACCAAGACGGTGTCGGTTTTTGCCGAAAAGAGCGGCGTTTCCCTGCTGTATGACTCCAACTATCCCGGCGGCGGGTCCGTGGAGGTCCCGGTGATCCCCGCCCACCGCCGCTGGAACACCGCCCGGGCGGGACTTTTCACCCAGGAGGGGTACACCCTGGTGGGCTGGAACACCGCCCCGGACGGGAGCGGTACGGAAGCCGGGCTGGGAAGCCGCATCGAGGCGAAGCCCGGCTTGACCCTCTACGCCCAGTGGGAACCCTGGTCCCCGGAGACGGACTTCCGTTGGGAGCCCCAGGGGGACGGCGTACAGATCACCGCCTGGCTGGGTTCCGGGGAGACGGTGTGCGTGCCGGAGACCCTGGGCGGGCGAAAGGTCATCGCCATTGGGGCGGGGGCCTTTGAAAACGGGGCCTGCCGGCAGGTAATTCTGCCCCCGACCCTGCGGCGGATCGACGACGGGGCCTTTTCCGGTTCCAAGCTCCGGGAATTGACCATTTTCGACACCCTGACCACCGTCAGCGACTACGCCTTTTCCGGCTGCGAGGATTTTCAGACCCTCCATATCAACGCCGCCCGGGGGCCGGTGTACAGCGGCACCTATTACGCGACCTTCGCCGATAAAATGGACCGACTGAAGGACCTGGCAGGGGAACGGAAGATCGTCCTGTTCTCCGGGTCCTCCGCTCGATTTGGCTACGACAGCGCCGCCATCGACCGGGCCTTTCTCGACTACCAGGTGGTCAACATGGGCGTGTTCGCCTACACCAACGCCCTGCCCCAGATCGAGCTGATCGCCCACTATCTCCAGGAGGGGGACATTTTTCTCCACAGCCCGGAGCTGGACGCCGCCAAGCGGCAATTTTGTACCACCAACGACCTGGACGCCGCCTTTTTCATGCTGGCGGAGGCGGATTACGACCTGGTGTCGCTGCTGGACCTGCGGCATTACGGCCAGGTGTTCACCGCCTTCCAGGCCTATCAGGCGGGCCGGGAGGGAATGCCCGAGAGGAGCTGCGACCTGTCGCCCCGGGACTTTGACGAGGACGGGAACCCGGTGTCCACCCCCAGCTACAACGAGTATGGGGACTACATCCTCTACCGGCCCAATTCCGCCGGGGACGCCCCCATTTACGGCCTGCCGGTGAAATACACAGTGGCGGCCTATCCTAAGGAATTTTATCTGGACCCCCTGAACCGGGTGACGGAGGGCCTGCAGGCCCTGGGGGTCCGGGTCTACATCACCTACTCTCCCCGAAACGCTCTGGCGGTGTCCCATGACAGCACGCCGGAGGCCATTCAGGCCCTGGACGACTATTTTCGCGCCAATCTGACCGCCCCGGTGATCTCTCGGCTGGCGGATTCCCTGGTGAGCGGGGTGTACCTGTACGGAACAGACAACCATTTGTCTACAGAAGGCGTGGCGCTGCGAACGGAACAGGTGATCCGGGAACTTTTGGCCCAGCTGGAAAAGGAGGGGGCGCTGTGATGGAGCTTTGGACCCTGCTGCCCCTGACCCTGGCGGCGGCTTGCGCCCTGGCCTGCCGGCTGGGGAAGCGCCGGGGGCTTTGGATGGCGCTGGGGGAGGTCTTTGCCGCCGGGGCGGTGCTGACCGGCCTGGCCCTGGGGGTCTCCCTGGAATACCTGGCGCTGGGGGTCATGGGGCTGTTTCTGCTCTGTGCCGGGGGAGGGAAGCCATGAATTTCAACACTTTGGCGTTTCTTCTGTTCTTCCCCACGGTGACGGTTCTTCACTATATTCTTCCCCACCGGTTTCGCTGGCCGCTGCTGCTGGCGGCGAGCTGGCTGTTTTACGGGCTTGGAAGCCCGGAAGCGCTGGGGCTGCTGCTTCTGGCCACGGCGGTCTCCTGGCTGTGCGCCCTGGGCATGGGCCGCGGGCCCTGGGTCCGGCGACTGCTGCTGGGGCTGGCTCTGGCGGTCTGCCTGGGGAGCCTGTGCTTTTTCAAATACGGCCCGTTTTTGGCGGAGCTGGCGGGCCTTTCCCCGGCGGAGAAAATTCTGCTGCCCGCCGGGATCTCCTTCTACACCTTCCAGACCCTTTCCTACGTCCTGGACGTGTACCGGGGCCGGGTGAAGGCGGAGCGGCACCTGGGGTATTACGCCCTGTTCGTGTCCTTTTTCCCCCAGCTGGTGGCGGGGCCCATCGAGCGGCCGGAAAGACTGCTACCCCAGTTGCGGGCGGAGCGGCCCTTTTCCAGGGAAAACCTGCGCGCCGGCGGCTGGCTGCTGCTGACCGGCTATTTCCAGAAGGTGGCGGTGGCGGACAGCCTGGCCCCCTTCGTGGACCGGATCTACGGCGGGGAGGGGGGCGGCCCGGCGGTGCTGCTGGCGACCTTCCTCTTCGGATTCCAGATCTACTGCGACTTTGCCGGCTATTCCAACATTGCCCGGGGCGCCGCCAAGCTGCTGGGCATCGATTTGACGGAGAATTTCCGCCGTCCCTTCGAGGCGACCACGGTGCGGGACTTCTGGCGGCGGTGGCACATCAGCCTGACCTCCTGGTTTACGGACTATGTCTACATTCCCCTGGGCGGCAGCCGGAAGGGCCTGCCGCGGCGACTCATCAACCTGATGACCGTGTTTTTACTCAGCGGCCTCTGGCACGGGGCCGGGTGGAATTTCCTCCTCTGGGGTGCCGTCCATGGCCTTTATCAGGTCGGCGGGGTGCTCTGGGACCGGTTTGGGCCCAAGACGGTCAAATGCCCGCCTCTCTTCGGGCGGCTGCGGACCTATCTGCTGGTGAGCCTGCCCTGGCTGCTGTTCCGGGCCGGCTCCCTGCCGGCGGTGGGGGCCCTGCTCGCCCGGCTGGGCGGTGGATGGAATGTCTGGCCCCTGGACCTGCCCACCCTGCTCTTGCTGACCGTGCCCCTGCTGTGTATGCCGGCGCTGGAAAACCTGTCCCGGCTGGGGCGGGAGGCGGCTCCGGAGCGGGCGGCGCTGGTGGGTTTTACGGGTATTTTGGCGGTGGGCCTTGCCTGGCTGGCCGGACTGGCGGCGGGCGGGGAGAACGCCTTCATTTATTTTCAGTTTTAGCCTATGAAAAAGACTTGGATTTTTTGGACCAGCCTGGCTCTGCTGCTTTCGATCCCGGCGACGCTCCTGGCCTGGGGCTTCGGCCTGCCGGAGCGGTTTGGAGACACCTTCCTGGGGGAGCTGAAGGAAAAGACCCGGCTCCTTTCCCAGACGGAGGGGAAGCGGATCGTCCTGGTAGGGGGCAGCAGCCTGGCCTTTGGGGTGGACAGCGCCCTCATAGAGCGGGAGCTGCCGGAATACCGGGTGGTCAACTTCGGCATGTACGCCGCCCTGGGCACCACGGTGATGCTGGACCTGTCGGAGC
>CANRQC010000063.1 GCA_947632695.1 uncultured Oscillospiraceae bacterium
GGGGAGGAATGATGAATATTATTCATTTAAAACGCAAGTATATTCTGTTTTAAAAATGGATATTTCAAGTGAATATTTGTTTATTCTCTTTAATTTTGAATATTTTTGTGCGTTTTCCCAGTTTCTGGAGGGGCTTTTACGGGCAATATTGGATGATTATCCACTTGACTATGGATAATATGCGTTGTATAATGCACACGTTCCAAAAAGAAGCCGCAATATTCAGAGAATTGAAAAAGGAGATACTGTGATATGAAAAAATTCTTTGCGCTGACCATCTGCGCCTGCCTGCTGCTGAGCCTGCTGGCGGGCTGCAACACCGAACAGGTTCAAGACAATACCGACTACGCCTCCATGAGCCTGGAGGAGCTGAAGCCCCTGCTGAACACCGTGAAGGAAGGCACCCTGATCGTGGCCACCTCCCCCGACTTTGCTCCCTATGAGTTCTACGCCCTGGAAGACGGCGTTCCCAAGCTGGCGGGCTTTGACATGGCCCTGGCCCAGTACATCGCCGACCAGCTGGGCCTGACTCTGGAGATCGTGCCCATGGACTTCGACGGCACCATCAATGAGCTGGGCGCCAAGCGGTGCGATCTGAGCATGGCGGGCTACTCCCCCGATCCGGCCCGGGAGAAGTCCATGGACTTCTCCGACGTGTACTACACCGGCGGTCAGTCCTTCGTCACCGTTCAGGACAAGGCCGATCTGTTCCCCACCCTGGCCGACGCCAACAAGGCGGAGTACCACATCGGCGCCCAGATGGGCTCCATCCAGTACGGCCTGGCCCAGGAGAACACCCCTGACGCGGACATCGTGCAGCTGCCCAAGGTCACCGACATCATCGCGGAGCTGATCTCCGGGAAGCTGGACGGGGCCTTCATCGAGAGCGTGGTGGCGGAGACCTACGCCAAGAACTATCCCGAGCTGAAGGTGCTCCATCCGGTGCCCTATGACGCCGAGGGTTCCGTCATCGGCGTGAGCAAGGGCAACGGTCCTCTGCTGGCCGCCGTGAACAAGGTCCTGGCCACCGCCCTGGCCGACGGCACCTTCGCCGGCTTCGTGGAGGAGGCCAACATCCTGGCCAGCGGCAACACCTACGAGGGCCTGCTGGGCGAAAATGGTCAGCCCACCGAGGCCACCGAAGCGCCCACCGAATAAGCCTTCCCAATCCAATCTACATCTAAAAATCCATTCTTTCCCCCGGGGCTCCCTCCGGGGGAAAGGGCTGAAAGGAGCAACGCGATATGATTTCCATTGAAGGCTTCCAGGCCGCGTTCAAATTCTGGATGCTGTTCCGGGACGGCCTGATCTGCACCCTCTGTCTGTCCGCCCTTACCGTGCTGTTCGGATTTATTCTGGCGCTTTTCGTCGCTCTGGCCCGAATGAGCAAATTCTGGCCCCTAAAGGCCCTGGCCACGGTGTATGTGGAGGTCCTCCGGGCCACCCCCATGCTGGTGCAGCTGTTCATCGTCTACTATGTCCTGCTGGCGGGGGTGCAGCTGCCCACCTTCCGGCTCTTTGGGATCATCCCCTTTGAGCGGTTCTTCCCCGGCGTCATCGCCCTGTCCCTCAACTCGGCGGCCTACTTAAGCGAGATCATCCGTTCCGGCGTTCAGAGCATCGATCTGGGCCAGACCGAAGCCGCCCGAAGCCTGGGCATGACCCCGGTGCAGACCATGCGGTTCATCATCCTGCCCCAGGCCATCAAGAACATCCTCCCCGCCATCGCCAACGAGTTCGTGACCATCATTAAGGAGTCCTCCATCTGCTATACCATCGGCGTCCAGGAGCTCATGTTCGCCGCCAACTCGGTAAAGACCGCCATCTACTCCATGGGCGAGCCTGCCATCATCGCGGCCTGCGTCTACTTCTGCCTCACCTTCCCCACCAGCAAGATCATTGCCTATTTTGAAAGGAGAATGCGCCGTGGCGACAAGCGATAAGCTGATCCAGGTCAAGGACCTGTGCAAATACTACAATCGCGGCGCCCTCCACGCTCTGGACGGCGTCACCGTGGATGTGAACAAGGGCGACGTGATGGTGGTCATCGGCCCCTCCGGCTCCGGCAAGAGCACCTTCCTGCGGAGCCTGAACCTGCTGGAAACGCCCACCTCCGGCTCCATCCTCTTTGACGGGGTGGACATCACCAAGAAAAGATACAAAGACGAAACGGGCAAGACCGTCAAGCTCAATATCGACATTCATCGTCAGAAGATGGGCATGGTCTTCCAGCACTTCAATCTGTTCCCCCACATGACGATTCTGGACAACATGACCCTGGCTCCCATTCAGGTCAAGCACATGCCCAAGGCCCAGGCCGAGGAAAAGGCCAAGGGCCTGCTGGCCCGGGTTGGCTTAGAGGACCGGGCTGCGGCCTACCCCATCCAGCTCTCCGGCGGCCAGAAGCAGCGGATCGCCATCGTTCGGGCGTTGATGATGGAGCCGGAGGTCATGCTCTTCGACGAGCCCACCTCCGCCCTGGACCCGGAGATGGTGGGCGAGGTACTCAACGTCATGAAGGAGCTGGCCCAGGCCGGCATGACCATGGTGGTGGTGACCCACGAGATGGGCTTTGCCCGGGAAGTGGGCAACCGGGTGCTGTTCATGGCCGACGGAAAGCTCTTGGAGCAGGGACCGCCGGAGCAGATTTTCGGCAATCCCGTCCATCCCCGGCTGAAGGACTTCCTGTCCAAGGTGCTGTAAATGGAAAAAGAAGCCCTCTATGCCGCTGTGGAGGCCCACGCCTCCCTGCTGACTACCCTCAGCGACAAGATCTGGGGTCTGGCGGAGCTGTCCTGCCGGGAATACCGGTCTCGGGACGCCTATTTGGAAATTCTGGAGGAACAGGGATTCCAGGTGGAGACCAATTTGGCCGGGATCGCCACCGCCTTTTCCGGGTCCTTTGGAAATGGGCGGCCTGTGATCGGGATCCTGGGGGAATTTGACGCCCTGTCCGGCCTTTCCCAGGAGGCGGGGGCCTGCTCCTGCAAGCCCCTGGTTCCCGGCGGCAGCGGCCACGGCTGCGGCCATAATTTACTGGGCGCCGCCGCCCTGGGGGCCGCCATCGCCTTGAAGGAGGCCATCCATGCGGGGAAGCTCCCCGGCACCGTAATCTTCTACGGCTGCCCCGGCGAGGAGGGCTGCGCCGGAAAGGCGTTTATGGCCCGGGATGGGGCCTTCCGGGAGCTGGACGCCGCCCTGTGCTGGCACCCCGGGGACGTGAACCAGGTGACCACCGGCTCCTGCTCCGCCTCCTTGCAGGTGGAGTACACCTTCACCGGCGTTGCCGCCCATGCCGCCGGGGCTCCCGAGCTGGGCCGCTCCGCCCTGGACGCGGCGGAGCTGATGAATGTGGGGGCCAACTTCCTCCGGGAGCATATGCCCCGGGGCTGCGCGTTGCACTATTCCTTCCTGGACGCCGGGGGCGTCAGCCCCAACGTGGTCCAGCCCACCGCCCGGGTATTATATATGCTCCGAGGGGAGAATGTGACCCAGACCAAGGCCCTCCGGGCCCGGCTGGAAAAGGTGGCCCAGGGGGCCGCCATGATGACGGAGACCGCCGTGGCCTCCCGGCAGATCGACGGCACCGCCAGCACGGTGTCCAATCCGGTGCTGGAAAAGGTGCTGTTTGACAATCTCGCCCAGGCCCCCATGCCCGGCTATACGGCGGAGGAGCTTGCCTATGCCGAGAAGCTGAAATCCACCTACCCGCCTCAGGGCCTGCCCGGCAGCGGGGTGGAGGAAAACGCCGCGCTGGCGGCTTTCGTGGCGGAACACAGCGGGAATGGTACCAAGGCCCTCAACGATTTTCTGGTGCCCTACTACCCCTCCGCCCGGAAAACCCCCGGCTCCACGGATGTGGGGGACGTGAGCTGGCTCACCCCCACGGCCCAATTCACCGCTGTGACCTGGCCCTCCGGGTCCCCCGGCCACTCCTGGCAGAATGTGGCCATTGGAAAAACCTCCATTGCCCACAAGGGGATGCTCTACGCCGCCAAGGCGCTTGCCGGGGCGGCGGCGGATCTGATGACCGATCCGGCCCTGCGGCAGCGGGCCCGGGAGGCCTTTGAAAAGGCCACCCCCGGCGGATATGACTGCCCCATCGGCAAAGAGGTCGTTCCGGAATAGAAAACCGCCCTGAAAAAGGACTTGTATGGTTTCAAAATCAAAGATCAAACTGAAAAGGCGCAGCCGAGGGCCGCGCCTTTTCAGCGTTTTTTCGCTTATAAAAGGCCAGCCGGGGAAGACCCCGGCTGGCGATTTGGATGGCGGCAGGGCGGCGTATCCTGCATCTCAGGTTCCCAGTTTTTCTGGGAGCGGTAGGAGCCTTTCTACCCTCGCCACATTTTACAACTCTCTAAGCGCCTGCTCCAGGGCGGTTTTGGAGGTGGTTTCGGCGTCCTTCCACTTGACGATCTTGGCCGGGCATCCGGCCACCACCGCCCCGGGGGGCACGTCCCGGGTGACCACCGCCCCGGCGGCCACCACCGCGCCGGCGCCAATGCGGACGCCCTCCAGCACCACGGCGTTGGCCCCCACCAGCACCTCGTCCTCCACCACCACCGGCGTGGCCGAGGCGGGCTCAATGACCCCCGCCAGCACCGCCCCGGCGGCGATATGGCAGTTCTTCCCCACGGTGGCCCGGCCGCCCAGGATGGCGCCCATGTCGATCATGGAGCCCTCCCCCACCTCCGCGCCGATGTTCAGAATGGCGCCCATCATGATGACGGCGTTCTTCCCGATCTTCACCTGCTCCCGGAGAATGGCGCCGGGCTCGATCCGGGCGGGAATGTCCTTCAGGTCCAGCATGGGAATGGCGGAATTGCGGCAGTTGTTCTCCACCTCATAGTGCTCGATCTTTTCCCCGTTGGCCTCCAGCACCGGGCCGATGTCCCGCCAGTCCCCAAAAATCAGCTTGCAGCCCGGGGCGGCGGAAAAAACATGACACTTTGGAAAGTCCACCGGCGTTTTTTCCCACAAATAGACCTTCACCGGGGTCTTTTTCTCGGAGGTGCGGATGTATTCAATGATCTGCTGGGCATTCATAGGGATCGCTCCTTTCCTTTTCCCCATCATACCATCTTTTTGCCCGAAACACAAGAGGGGGAAATTGACATTGTCCGGGAAATGCTTTATAATGAGTGCCAAGGAGGCGAGGGATATGCAAATCATCGACGACCGCCGCGCGCTTCATCAGATCCCGGAGCTGGATCGGGAGCTGCCCGGCACCATGGCCTATCTGCGAAAGGGCCTGGAAGGGCTCTCCTGCCGGGTGTTTTCCCCCATGGAGGGGGCGCTGTGCGCCTGGTTCGACTTTGGGCAAAGTAGCGCCATCGCCTTCCGGGCGGACGCCGACGCCCTGCCCATCCACGAGCAGACGGGGCTGCCCTTCGCGTCCCGGTACCCCGGCAAGATGCACGCCTGCGGCCACGACGGCCACATGGCCATCCTGCTGGAGCTGGCCCGGCGGCTGGACAAGAAAACCGCCATGCCCCGGAACATCCTGCTGGTGTTCCAGCCGGCGGAGGAGACCACCGGCGGGGCCAAGGACCTGTGCGCCACCGGACTGTTCAAGCAGTACCGGGTGGAGGCGATCTTCGCCCTGCACCTGTGGCCCGGCCTGGAGGCCGGGACCGTGGCCAGCCGGAAAAATGAGATGATGAGCCGCTCCTGCGAGGTGAAGGTGGACATCATCGGCCGGCCCGCCCACATCGCCAAGGCGGAGGAGGGCATCGACGCCATGGCCGCCGGGGTGGAGTTTTACCGCCGGGTCATGGCCATGGAGGGCGCGCTGCCCAAGAATATCTACCGGGTGCTGAAATTCGGGAAGATGGAGAGCGGCACGGTGTGCAACGTGATCTCCGGCCACACCCGGCTGGAGGGGAGCCTGCGGGTCTTCCAGGACGATGTGTTTTACAGTATGCGGGCGGGCATCGTCTCCGCCGGCAAAGAGGTAGAGCGGAGCTACGGCTGCACCGTGAATATCTACATGAACGACGGCTATCCCGCCATCATGAACCCCCCGGCGCTATACGACCGGGTACGGAAAGTGGTGGACTTTTCCGAGCTGGCGGCCCCAAGTATGATCACCGAGGATTTTTCCTGGTATCAGAAGACGCTTCCGGGGCTGTTCTTCTTCCTGGGGGTAGGGGATGTCCCCGCCCTGCACTCGGACAACTTTGACTTTGACGAGGCGGTCCTCATCAAGGGTGTGGAGTTCTTCGAGGCCCTGGCGGAGGGGTTCCAATGATCCCACAGAGCCCGCGGATGGCCCGGCTGGTCCCCAGCGGCATCCGGGCCTTTACCGCCCTTGCCAAGACCGTCCCGGGATGTATTGAGCTGACCCTGGGGGAGCCGGAATTTGACACGCCCCAGCCCATCAAGGACGCCGCCTGGGCCGCCCTCCAGGCCGGGCAGACCCACTACGCCCCCAATCAGGGGCTGCCGGCGCTGCGAGCGGCGGTGGCCGCCTTTGAGACGGGCCGGGGCTTTGCCTGCACGGAAAAGCAGGTGCTGATCACCGCCGGGGCAACGGGGGCCCTGTTCACCGCGTTCCTGGGGACCCTGGGGCCGGGGGACGAGGTGCTCATCCCCACCCCCGCCTTTCCCCTCTATGAGACCCTGGCCCATTTGGCCCAGGCGACTCCGGTATTTTTGCCCACGGAAAAATGGGGCTACCAGCTCCCCGCCGAGGCGCTACAAAAGGCCGTCACCCCCCGGACCCGGGCCATCGTTCTCAACAGCCCCAACAATCCCACCGGGGTGGTCTACACCCGGGAGACGCTGGCGGATATAAAAAAAGCGGTGCTGGGGAGGCCCATCACCCTATTCTGTGACAATGTGTACGCCCCCCTCACCCCCAACGCGCCGGATCTGACCCTGGGTCCGGAACTGGCGGGGCAGATCCTGCTGTGCCAGAGCTTTTCCAAGCCCTACGCCATGACCGGCTGGCGGGTAGGCTATCTCATCGGGCCGGAGGAAATGATCGCCCGGCTGGTGCTGCTGGGGGCGGCGGCGGTGGCAAGCGTGCCCACCTTTTTACAGACCGCCTGCGTCACCGCCCTGACCCTGTCCCCCGCCCACATGGCGGCGGAATATGCCCGGCGGCGGGAATACGTCTGCCGCAGGCTTCGGGAAATGGGGCTGTCCTTCCCCGAACCGAAGGGCGGCTTCTATGTCTTTCCGGATATTGCCCGGTTCGGCCTGTCTTCGGACGAATTTTGCCGCCGGATGATTCGGGAGGCGGCGGTGGCGGCGGTGCCCGGAAGCTGCTTCGGCGGCGAGGGGCACATCCGAATCTCCTACTGCTGCGGCGATTCCCAGCTGGCGCTGGGCTTAGACCGGCTGGAGGCGTTCTTGAAAACACTGTGAGCGGGACCCAAAAGGTCCCGCTCCGTTTTTTTGTGGAAAAACATACAATGGGCACGCCGGCAGTTTACGGTCCCGCCGTGGTCCCCGGCGCGGTAGTCCCGGGGGATGTGGTTTCCGGGTTGGTATCATCCGGGCCCGTGGCCGACGGCGTGGAACCGTCTGTACCGGCGGCGGTCCCGTCGGTGGGTTCCCCGGTGGGCTCCGAGGCGGCGGGCTGGCTGGGCTGGTTCCGCAGGGTGTAAAAAAACACGTTGTCCCGAGCGGGGGTCAGCCCCGTCATCAGGCCCCGGGTGGCATAGACGGCATAGCTGCGGAACAAAATGGGGATCAGCCTGCCCTCGTTCATGATCTTCTGGTGTAGATTGTAGTAATTGCCTCGGTTTGCCAGAGACTCCAGGCACAAACTGTAGGTCGCCAAATCGTCCATGGCCCCGTAGCTCAGGGTACCGGAGACGTAGAAAAAGGCGGACAGGTCCATGTTGGCGGACAGCTTGGTCTGGGACAGGTACAGCTCGTAATCCCGCTCCGCCAGCCGGGTCAGAAAGTTGGCGCTGCTGCACTCCACGATCTGCACCACCAGCCCCCCGGCGGTCAGCATTTGGGCAATGGCCTTTGCCACCCGGAGGCGGAGGCTGTCGTCAGCGTTCACCAGCAGCCGCACCGTCTCCCCGATCGCCCCGGCGGCGGAAACCGCCTGGGAAAATTTCTCGGCGTCGTAGCCGTAGCGGGCGGCCAGGCCCTCGCTGTAATAGGGAGACTGGGGGGAAGCGGGCAGCGTGGCGCTCCGGGCGAAGCCCCGGTAGTTGTCCTCCACCAGGGTGTCCCGGTCGATGGCGAAGGTGATGGCGGACTGGAGCTTGTACTCCTGGAAAAACTCGCTTTCGTTGTTGCAGGCCATGTACAGGAAAATACCGCTTTCGCAGTCCCACAGCTCATAGTCGCTGCGGAAATCGGCGTAGGTATCGGTGCCCGGGTCGGCGCAGACCAGGCCCACGTCGGAAAACTGAAACTGGTCCCGGATCTGGGAGTTGCTCTCCGCCTGGACCAGCGGGATGGAGGATGCGCTGACGGGGAGGGTCGCCTGGCACCACCAGTTGGGCGTGCGGCGGAGCCGCATCCCGCCTGTGGTACGGTTCAGCAGGTACGGGCCGGTGCCCAGAGGCTGCTGGGCGTTGATCTCGTTGGCCTTCACAATGGGCACGTCCAGCAGAATGGGCAGATCCTCATAGGCGGTGTCCATGGTCACCACCACCGCTCCGCCCTGGGCCACTGCGGAGACCATGTGGAAAAACCGGCCCTGGTACACCGAGCCCTGGCCGGACTTGGCGAAGGTGAGACACGCCGCCACGTCCTGGGCGGTCACCGGGGTCCCATCGGAAAAGGTGGCGTCGTTAAGGTAGAAGGTGTAGGCCATCATATCCTGGGACACGGTGTACTCCCGGCAGAGGATGGGCTGGGCGGTGTAGCTCCGGTCCACGGCGAAGAGCCCCTGATAGATCAGGGAGAACAATGTGCGGTTGGTATAGTCCGTGCAGGTCAGGGGATTGAGGGACCGGTCCGAATAGTACACCAGGGAAAAGGACTGCTCCTCTCCCCCAAGGGTCGGCTCGCTGGTAGGAGAGGTGTCCCCCTCCTCCCGGGCCAGCCCCCCGCCATGGGGCACATAGGTCCGCCCCCCTACCGCGCAGCCGGTAAGCAGCAGGCACAGCGCCATCAAAAGGGAAAGCCACCGCTTCATTGGATTCCTCCCATACAACGAATCATAGCCCCCTGGGAACCACGGGCATCCCCCATCCGCCGGGCCGACCAGAACAGATCCGTCCGGCAGGCGGTACACAGGGGGCTGACCTCCAGGTTCTCCACCCCCGCCCGGCGGAGAAGTTTGGCGTTGAGGGTCTTTAGGTTTACATAATATTTTTCGCCCGCTGGGCGGATGTCCTCCTCCGCCGTGGGTCCCAGCTGCGCGACCATGGCCTGGGGCACCTCCGGCCCGGTCTCAAAGCAGCACGGGCCGATATTGGGGCCGACGGCGGCCCGGATATTCTCCCGGCGGCAGCCATAGAGCCGCGCCATGGCCTCCACGGTCTTGCCTCCAATGTCCTGGGCGGTGCCCCGCCAGCCGGCATGGACCGCGCCCACCGCCCCCCTCACCGGGTCCCACAGCAAAATGGGGGTGCAGTCGGCGGTGAAAACCACCAGCGCCGCGCCGGGGGTGGCGGTCACCAGGGCGTCGCATTCCGGAAGTCTCGGGCCGGTCACCCCCGCCCCCAGCTCCGTCGGCCCCACAGGCAGGACGATATCCGAGTGGATCTGATGGGCAGCCGCCACCTGCTTGGGCTCCGCGCCCAGGGCGGCGCAGAGGACGCGGTAGTTTTCCAGCACCCGTTCCGGGTCGTCCCCCCGGTGGAAGCCCAGGTTCAGCGCCGCCAGATGATCCCTGCTGACGCCGCCCAGGCGGGTGGTAAAGGCATGGGGAACGGAGATGTTATCCCCGGTGAAGTAGACCAGGGCCCCTTCCTGGCGCCGCGTGAAGCCCATGGCCGTCACCGGTCCAGGCCCGCCGCGATGTCCTTCTCCCGGCAGCACTTTTTATACTTTTTTCCGCTTCCGCAGGGGCAGGGATCGTTGGGGCCCACCTTCTTGGCCTTGCGGACGGGCTGCTTCTTCACGGTCCCGTCGGAGGTGCCGGAGGTGGAGGTCTCCTTGGCCACCTTCTCCCGCTTGACCTCCTGGGCCGGCCGGAGCTGGACCAGGAACATCCGGCGCACGGTCTCCTCCCGAATGGCGGCGATCATGGCCTGGAACATCTCGTAGCCCTCTTCTTTATAGGCGACCACGGGGTCGTGCTGGCCGTAGGCCCGGAGGCCGATGCCCTGCTTCAGATCGTCCATGGCGTCGATGTTGTCCATCCAGTACTCGTCCACCACCCGGAGCATGACCACCCGCTCCAGCTCCCGCATCACAGCGGGGGTGTAGGCGGCCTCCTTCTTCTCATAGGTCTCCAGGGCCAGATCGTAGAGCTCCTGAGAAAGGTCCTGGGCGGTGCGCTTCTCCCGGTAGGGGCAGGCCCCCTTGGCGAAGTAGATCCCCTCGAAGTGGGACAGGACCATGGAAAGCCCTTCCTCGTCCACAACGCCGCCCCGGTCGCTGAGGACGGTGGAGACAGTGCTTTCCACCACCTCCCGGAGCATGGACAAAATGCTTTCCCGCAGGTCCTCCCCGCTCAGCACCTTTTCCCGCTGGGCGTAGATGACCTCCCGCTGGACGTTCATCACGTCGTCGTATTCCAGCACGTTCTTCCGGGCCCGGAAATTCCGGCTCTCCACGCTCTTCTGGGCGTTTTCCACGGCGCCGGAGAGGATCTTGGCGTCAATGGGCGTATCCTCGTCGATGCCCAGGCTGTCCATCATCCCCATGACCCGGTCGGTGGAGAAGAGGCGCATCAGATCGTCCTCCAGGCTCAGGTAGAACCGGCTTTCGCCGGGGTCCCCCTGACGGCCGGAACGGCCCCGGAGCTGATTGTCGATCCGGCGGGATTCGTGGCGCTCGGTGCCGATGATGAACAGGCCGCCGGCGGCCTTGACCTCCTCGGCTTCCTTGCCGGTCTCAGTCTTGTAGGAGGCCAGGAGCATTTCATACCGCTTCCGGACGGTGAGGATGTCCACGTCGTCGGTCTCGGCGTAGGAGTTGGCCTCCTGGAGCAGCTCCTCCGGCAGCTCCTGCCGCCGCAGCTCGCTCATGGCAAGGTATTCGGCGTTGCCGCCCAGCATGATGTCCGTACCACGGCCGGCCATGTTGGTGGCGATGGTGACGGCGCCGAATTTCCCGGCCTGGGCCACGATCTGGGCCTCCAGCTCATGGTACTTGGCGTTCAGGACGTTGTGGGGGATGCCCTCCCGCTTCAGAAGCTTGCTTAATAGCTCGCTTTTTTCAATGGACACGGTGCCCACCAGCACCGGCTGGCCCTTTTCGTGGCAGTCCTTCACCTGCTGGATGATGGCCCGGAATTTTCCGGCCTCGGTCTTGTAGACCACGTCGGAGTGGTCCTGCCGGATCACAGGCCGGTTGGTGGGGATCTCCACCACGTCCAGATTGTAGATGGCGGCAAATTCCTCCTCCTCGGTCAGGGCCGTGCCGGTCATGCCGGAGAGCTTGTCATAGAGGCGGAAGAAATTCTGGAAGGTGATGGTGGCCAGGGTCTTGCTCTCCCCCGCCACGGTGACCCCCTCCTTGGCCTCGATGGCCTGGTGCAGGCCCTCGTTGTACCGCCGGCCGTACATCAGCCGCCCGGTGAATTCGTCCACGATGATGACCTCCCCGTCCTTCACCACGTAGTCCTGGTCCCGGTGCATGATGCCCCAGGCCCGGATGGCCTGGTTCACATGG
>CANRQC010000064.1 GCA_947632695.1 uncultured Oscillospiraceae bacterium
GCCCCCTTGGTCGGCTTCTTTGCTTACTTTCTTGCCGAAACAAGAAAGTAAGGCCCCCGGCAGGGCTAGGGGGAGCATTTCCGAAGAGGAATGCACTGAAATAAAATGGTAAAGCCCCCCGCCGGGGCCGGGGGCCCTCGACGGGGGACACACTGAAATAGAAGTTAGAAGTAAAGAGGATCAGCTGAGCGTCAGCTCGCCGTTTCGCGCGGAAACGGTCACCTCCTGGCCGGGCTGAAGCGCCCCCTCCAAAATTTTTTTGGACAGCTCCGTCTCCACCGTGTGCTGCAAGTACCGCTTCAGGGGCCGGGCGCCGTACTGGGGATCGTAGGCCGCGTCCACAATGGCCAGCTTGGCCTCCTCCGTCAGCCGGCAGGTGATCTGCTGCTCCGCCAGGCGGCGGTTCAGCCGCTCCATTTGCAGATCGATGATTCTCGTCACATCCTGCCGGGTCAGGGGCTTGTAGAACACGATCTCATCCAGCCGGTTGAGAAATTCCGGTCGGAAGGAGCGGCGCAGCAGCGCCTCCACCTGCGCCCGGGCGGCGGGGTCGATGGCGCCGTCGGGGCGGATGCCGCCCAGCAGGTACTCCGAGCCCAGATTGGAGGTCAGGATCAGAATGGTATTTTTAAAATCCACCGTCCGGCCCTGGGAATCCGTCACCCGGCCGTCGTCCAGCACCTGGAGCAGCACATTGAACACGTCGGGATGGGCCTTCTCCACCTCGTCAAAAAGCACCACGCTATAGGGCTTCCGCCGCACCGCCTCGGTGAGCTGGCCGCCCTCCTCGTAGCCCACATATCCCGGAGGCGCCCCGATCAGCCGGGAGACGGAGAATTTTTCCATATACTCCGACATATCGATCCGAACCATGTTGTTTTCGTCGTCGAACAGGTTCTGGGCTAGGGCCTTGGCCAGCTCCGTCTTGCCCACGCCGGTGGGCCCCAGGAACAGGAAGGAGCCAATGGGCCGGTTGGGGTCCTGGATGCCAGCCCGGCTGCGCTGGATGGCCTCCGTGACCGCCGTAACGGCCTCGTCCTGGCCCACCACCCGGCGGTGGAGGGCCTGACCCAGGTTCAGCAGCTTCTCCCGCTCCCCCTGGACCAGCCGGGACACGGGGATCCCCGTCCAGCGCTCCACGATCCGGGCGATCTCCTCCTCCGTCACCCGGTCCCGGAGCAGACTGCCCTCGCCCTGCTGGGCCCGGCGCTCCTCCTCCTGGAGCTGGCGCTGGGCCTCCGGCAGGCGGCCATATTTCAGCTCCGCCGCCTTTTCCAAATCGTACTGCCGCTGGGCCTGGTCGATTTGCCGGTTCAGCTCCTCGATTCTCTCCCGGAGCTGCTGGATGCGGGAAATAGCCTGCTTCTCGTTCTCCCACTGGGCCTTTTGGGCGTTGAAGCGGTCCTTGGTCTCCGCCAGCTCCTTCTGGAGGGTCTTCAAGCGGCCCTGGGACAGGGGATCCTCCTCCTTTTTAAGCGCCGCTTCCTCAATTTCCATCTGGATGATTTTGCGGCTGACCTCGTCCAGCTCCGCCGGCATGGAGTCCATCTCCGTGCGGATCTGGGCGCAGGCCTCGTCCACCAGGTCGATGGCCTTGTCCGGCAGGAACCGGTCGGTGATATACCGGTGGGACAGCGACGCGGCGGCCAGGAGGGCGGAATCCGCGATCTTGACCCCGTGGTAGACCTCGTAGCGCTCCTTCAGGCCCCGGAGGATGGAGATGGTGTCCTCCACCGTGGGCTCGGCCACCTGCACCGGCTGGAAACGCCGCTCCAGGGCCGCGTCCTTCTCGATGTATTTCCGGTACTCGTCCAGGGTGGTGGCCCCGATGCAGTGCAGCTCCCCCCGGGCCAGCATGGGCTTGAGCAGATTCCCGGCGTCCATGCTCCCCTCGGTCTTCCCCGCGCCAACGATGGTGTGCAGCTCGTCGATAAAGAGCAGAATTTTCCCCTCGGACTGCTTGACCTCGTTCAAAACGGCCTTCAACCGCTCCTCAAACTCCCCCCGGTACTTGGCCCCGGCGATCAGGGCCCCCATGTCCAGGGAGAAAATGGTCTTTTCCTGGAGGCTCTTGGGCACGTCCTTCTTCACGATCCGCTGGGCCAGCCCCTCGGCGATGGCGGTCTTGCCCACGCCGGGCTCGCCGATCAGCACCGGATTATTCTTGGTCTTCCGGGAGAGGATGCGGATCACGTTCCGGATTTCCTCGTCCCGGCCAATGACCGGGTCCAGCTTCTGCTCTTTCGCCCTTTTCACCAGGTCCGTGCCGTACTTTTCCAGGGCGTCGTAGGTGCCCTCCGGGTTGTCCGTGGTCACCCGTTGGTTGCCCCGGACGCTTTGCAGCGCCTGGAGACAGCCCTCCTTGGTGATCCGGTAGGTTTGCAGCAGCTGCTTCACCGCCCCCTGGGCGGCGTCGCACAGGCCCAGGAACAGATGCTCCACCGAGACGAAGGAATCCTTCATGGCGTCGGCCTGCTCCTCGGCTGCCCGGAGGGCGGCGTCCGCCGCCACGCTGATGTAGAACCGGCCCGCCTCCCGACTGCCCTGGACGGCGGGGAGTTTTCCTATCTCCGCCCGGGCGGCGGCCAGGAGACTCTCCACGCTGACGCCCATTTTTGTCAAAAGCTGGGGGGTCAGACCCCCGTCCTGCTCCAACAAGGCGGTGAGCAGATGGATCTGCTCCAGCTGGGGATTGCGGTTTTCCTCCGCCAACCGCTGGGCGGCCTGGACGGCTTCCAGGGACTTCTGGGTGTAGCTGTCAAATTTCATGATACCCACTCCTTTTCGCATTTTAGCACTCTCAACATTAGAGTGCTAATCCTTTTGACATTACTATACCCCAATTTTGAAAAATGTCAAGCCCCCGGGGCAAGAATTTCTTGCCAGCTTCGGCCACGTTTGGTACAATAGGGAAAAGGAGGCGGGAAAATGCTGCTTTTGCGGGAATTTAGGTCCCCCTTAGGGACCCTGACGGCTGCTTGCGACGGGATCGCCATTACCGGCCTCTGGCTGCCGGGCCAGAAATACTTCCTGGCCGGAGCGGAGGACGCCGCGGCGGGGGACGCGCCGGTATTTTGGGCGCTGGAACGGTATTTGGCGGCCTATTTTGCCGGGGAGGCCCCCAAAATGGACCTGCCTCTTGCTCCCCAGGGGAGCGACTACCGGCAGCGGGTGTGGCGGGCGCTGCTGGAGATCCCCTACGGCCAGGTGGCGACCTACGGCCAGCTGGCGGAGCGGGTGGGGGGCTCCCCCCGGTCCGTGGGCGGGGCGGTGGGCCGCAACCCCATCTCCATCCTGATCCCCTGCCACCGGGTGGTTGGTTCCGGCGGAAGCCTTACCGGCTACGCCGGGGGCCTGGACGCGAAACGGTTCCTGCTCCGCTTGGAGGCGGGCGGCGAGCCGAAAATCTAACAGTATTTTCCCGCCGGGCAATCCCGGCGGGAAAAAGTCTTTTATGGGGTTCCGTCCGGTTCCCGGATGCTCCGGGGCTGGGTGACTCTTGCCCCCCTGGCCACGGATTTTGTCACAAAGGCGCCGCTTCCCACCACCGCGCCTTCCCCAATTACCGTGTCCCCGCCCAGAATGGTCGCCCCGGAGTAGACGGTCACACGGTCCTCCAGGGTGGGGTGCCGCTTTACGCCCCTGAGCGCCCCCGCGCCCTTGGTGGAGAGGCACCCCAGGGTGACGCCCTGGTAGAGCTTGACCTGGCTGCCGATCACCGTGGTCTCCCCGATGACGATGCCCGTGCCGTGGTCCATGAAGAAGGACTCCCCGATTTGGGCCCCGGGGTGGATGTCGATGCCGGTGACGCTGTGGGCCTGCTCCGTCATGATCCTGGGGATCAGGGGCACCCCCAGGGCCAGCAGCTCATGGGCGATCCGGTAGACCGAGACGGCGTACAGCCCCGGATAGGCCAAAATCACCTCGTCCCGGCCGCTGGCCGCCGGGTCGCTATCTAGCGCCGCCTGGATATCCGTCTCCAGCGCCGCTCGGATCCGGGGGAGCCGCTCCAGAAAGGAGCGGGTCATTTCCCGGGCACGGTCGGCCTCCGCCCCGCCCTGCCGGAGCGCCGCGGCGATCTGGCCTTCCAGGCGGAGGGCCGCATCCTCCAGGGCGTTTGCCGGGCAGTCCCCGAAATAGCCGGGGTAGAGGAGCGTCAGCAGGTTCTCCAAAATCTCAAGAACGGCTTTTTTGTCCAGCGCCGTCCCCGCAAGGCGCTCCGCCTGGGAAAGGTCCAGATTTTCCATGTCCGACCCCCCTTAATCATCGTAGAGGGGGGTGGAGAGGTACCGGTCCCCGGAGTCGGGCAGCAGGGCCACCAGAGTCTTTCCCCCGTTTTCAGGGCGCTTCGCCACCTGTACCGCCGCGTGCAGCGCCGCGCCGGCGGAGACGCCCACCAAGATCCCCTCGCTTTTTCCAAAGGCTCTGCCGGCGGCGAAGGCGTCCTCCCCGGTAACCCCAATCACCTCGTCATAGATTTGAGTATCAAGCACCCGGGGGACAAAGCCCGCGCCGATGCCCTGGATGGGATGGGGCCCGGCTTTTCCCCCGGACAGCACCGGGCTGGCGGCGGGCTCCACCGCTACGATCCGGATTTTGGGATTTTGCGCCTTGAGATACGCCCCCACGCCGGTAATGGTGCCGCCGGTGCCCACCCCCGCCACAAAAATATCCACCTGCCCGCCGGTCTGCTCCCAGATCTCCGGGCCTGTGGTCGCTTGGTGGACGGCGGGGTTGGCCGGATTGTCAAACTGGCCCAGGATCACCGCGCCCTCGATCTCCCACTGAAGCGCCTGGGCCTTTTCGATGGCGCCTTTCATGCCTTTCGCGCCCTCGGTGAGGACCAGCTCCGCGCCGTAGGCCTTCAGCAGTCTTCGGCGCTCCACGCTCATGGTGTCGGGCAGGGTCAGGATCGCCCGATACCCCTTCACTGCCGCCGCCATGGCCAGGCCGATGCCGGTATTTCCGCTGGTGGGCTCGACGATCACCGCCCCGGGCTTCAAAAGGCCCCGCCTCTCCGCGTCCTCGATCATTGCCAGGGCCACCCGGTCCTTGACCGACCCAGCGGGATTGCAGCCCTCCAGCTTCACCAAAAGCGACGCGTTTTTCACCCCCGCCCGACCCGCGTACCTCCCGGCGTCCAGCAGCGGGGTCTTTCCAATCAGCTCCAGGACGCTTGCTTTGATATCCGTGGTCATTTCCTCCTTGCCCGGGCTAGGCGCCCCGCGGCAAACCATCCTATTCCAAAGCCCCGGAAAATTTCCTGCGGCCCAGGACAAAAGACGCGCCCCCATCTTCCGATAGGGGCGCGCTTTCTATGTCGCCTGTTTATTTATTCAGATACTCGTCGATGGCCGCGGCGGCCTTCTTCCCGGCGCCCATGGCCAGGATCACCGTGGCCGCGCCGGTGACGGCGTCGCCGCCGGCGAAGACGCCGGGCCGGGTGGTCATTTCCTTCTCGTCCACGATGAGGCAGCCCTTCCGGTTGGTCTCCAGGCCGGGGGTGGTGGAGCGGATCAGGGGGTTGGGGCTGGTGCCCAGGGCCATGATCACCGTGTCCACGGGAAGCTCAAACTCGCTGCCCGGGATCTCCACGGGACGGCGGCGGCCGGAGGCGTCGGGCTCGCCCAGCTCCATCCGGATGCAGCGGATGGCCTTGACGCTGCCGTTTTCGTCCCCCAGGATCTCCACCGGGTTGCAGAGGGTCTTAAATTCGATACCCTCCTCCTTGGCGTGATGGCGCTCCTCCAGACGGGCGGGCATCTCGGCCTCGCCCCGGCGGTAGACGATGTACACCTTGTCCGCGCCCAGCCGCATGGCGCAGCGAGCGGAGTCCATGGCCACGTTGCCGCCGCCCACCACCGCCACGGCCTTGGACTTGGCGATGGGGGTGTCGGCCTCCTCGGTGTAGGCCTTCATGAGATTGGTCCGGGTTAAGTATTCGTTGGCGGAGTACACGCCCTTCAGGGACTCGCCGGGGATGTTCATGAACATGGGCAGGCCCGCCCCGGAGCCCACGAACACCGCCTGGTAGCCCATTTCAAACAGCTCGTCGATGGACAGGACCCGGCCGATGACCATGTTGGTCATGACCTCCACGCCCTGGGCCTGGAGCTTCTCCACCTCGTTGGCCACGATGGCCTTGGGCAGACGGAACTCGGGGATACCGTAGACCAGCACGCCGCCGGCAGTGTGCAGGGCCTCGAAGATCGACACCTGGTAGCCCTTCTTGGCCAGGTCGCTGGCGCAGGTCAGGCCGGCGGGGCCGGAGCCCACCACCGCCACCTTCTTGCCGTTGGGCTGGGCCTTTTCCGGCATGGCGTTGACGTGCTGCCGGTACCAGTCCGCCACAAACCGCTCCAGCCGTCCGATGGCCACCGGCTCGCCCTTTACGCCCCGGACGCACTTGGCCTCGCACTGGCTCTCCTGGGGGCAGACCCGGCCGGACAGGGCGGGCAGGGCGTTGGTGGAGGTGATGATCTCATAGGCCGCCTGGAAATCCCCCGCCGCCACCTTGGCGATAAACTCGGGGATCCGCACGTTGACGGGGCAGCCCTCCACACAGTGGGGATGCTTGCAGTTGAGGCACCGCTTGGCCTCCTCCATGGCCATTTCCTCGGTGTAGCCCAGGGCCACCTCCTGGAAATTCCGGGCCCGGATCTGGGGATCCTGCTCGGGCATGGGGGTCTTGGTTAAAGTCATATTTGCCATCGCTGTTACCTCCTCAGGGAATCAGGCGCTTGCCCATGGTTTCAATGCGGCAGGCGTGATCTTTGGTGACTTGCGCTTCCCGGTCCCGGTAGACGCCGTTGCGGCTCATGAGTTCGGCGAAATCCACCTGGTGGCCGTCAAATTCGGGGCCGTCCACGCAGGCGAACTTGGTCTGGCCCCCCACGGTGACCCGGCAGCCGCCGCACATTCCCGTGCCGTCCACCATGATGGGGTTCAGGGACACCATGGTTTTGACGCCGAAGGGCTCGGTGGTCTTGCACACGAACTTCATCATGGGCACGGGGCCGATGGCCAGCACCCGGTCGTACTGCTCCCCCCGCTCCAGCAGCTCCTGGAGCTTGACGGTGACGAAGCCGTGCTCCCCGTAGGAGCCGTCGTCGGTCATGAGGTACAAATTGTCGGCGCAGGCCCGGAACTCGTCCTCCAGAATGACGATGTCCTTGTTCCGGAAGCCCACGATCACGTCCACCTTTGCCCCGGCCTCCTTAAAGGCCTGGGCGGAGGGCAGGGCGATGGCGCAGCCCACGCCGCCGCCCACTACGCAGACCCGCTTGACCCCCTCCACTTCCGTGGGGCGGCCCAGAGGGCCCACAAAGTCCCGGATGTAGTCGCCCTCGTTGAGCGCGCCCAGGGCGTTGGTGGAGAAGCCCACCTTCTGGAAAATAATGGTGACGGTGCCCTTCTCCCGGTCGTACCCGGCGATGGTCAGGGGCACCCGCTCCCCCAGCTCGTCCACCCGGAAGATGATGAACTGGCCGGCCTTGGCCTTCTTGGCGATGAAGGGGGCTTCCACATCCATCAACGTGACGGAGGGGTTGAGCTCCTTTTTACGAACGATTTTGTACATGCTATTCTCTCCTTATTTTTCTTTCAGCAGGTCACGAATTTCGGCAAGCAGCTTTTCCTCGTTGGAGGGCTCGGGCGCGGGCTCCGGTTCGGGCTCGGGTTCCGGCTCCTTATGGGCGGCCTTTTCCGCCATTTCCGTCAGGGTGTTCAGGCCCTTCACCAGCCAGAACACCACCAGGGCCAGAATGAAGAAGTTGATGACGGCGGAAATGAAGTTGCCATAGTTCAGGGTGTTCAAAATGGCGTTGCCCGCCTCGTCCACCGGGGCCGGCCCAAAGAGCCGGGGCAGGACCAGCTTCATCTCGGAGAAGTCGATGCCCCCCAGGAAGATGGACACGATGGGCATGATCACGTCGTTGGTCAGGCTGCTGATGATGCTCTGGAACGCGGCGCCGATGATGACGCCGACCGCCAGGTTCATGGCGTTGCCCTTGATGGCGAAGGCCTTGAACTCTTCCCACCAGGAGGTTTTTTTCGTTTTTTCCATAGTAGCGCTCCTTTTTATGTGAAATTAGGATTTCTGAATGATCTCCAGGCCGCCCAGGTACTTGCGCAGCACCTCCGGCACCACAATGGAGCCGTCGGCGCGCTGGTTCTGCTCTACCATGGCCGGGAAGATCCGGGAGGTGGCCAGGCCGGAGCCGTTGAGGGTGTGGACGTACTCGATCTTACCCCCCTCCCGGCGGAACCGGATGTTGCCCCGGCGGGCCTGGTAGTCCCGGGCGTTGGACACGGAGGAGACCTCCTTGTAGCCGTTCATGGAGGGGATTTGGATCTCGATGTCGTAGGTCCGGGCCATGGAGGCGGAGCAGTCCCCCGCCGCCAGCTTCACGGTCCGGAAATGGAAGCCCAGGCCCTTCACCAGGTCCTCGGCCTTCCGCACCAGCTCGTCGAAGGCGCAATCGGAATCCTCGGGCCGGGTGTACTGGAACATCTCCACCTTGTTGAACTGGTGGCCCCGGACCATGCCCCGCTCGTCGGCCCGGTGGGACCCGGCCTCCCGGCGGAAGCAGGGGGTGTAGGAGAAAAATTTCTTGGGCAGGTCCTTCTCCGCCAGGATCTCGTCCCGGTACACGCTGGCCAGGGCCGCCTCGGCGGTGGGGAGCATATAATGCACCCGGTCGTCGGTGGGGTTGGCGATCTTGTAGACCTCGTCGGCGAATTTGGGGAACTGGCCCGCCGTCTCGCCGCACTGGTACTCCAGCATATGGGGCGGCAGGATAAACTCGTACCCGTCGGCTATATGGGTGTCGATAAAATAGTTGAGCAGCGCCCACTCCAGCCGGGCCCCCAGGCCGGTGTACATCCAGAAGCCGGAACCGGCCAGCTTGGTGCCCCGCTCATAGTCGATGAGGCCTAAGTCCAGGCACAGGTCCACATGGTGCTTGGGGGGGAAGTCGAATTTGTGGGGCTGGCCAAAATAGCGCAGGGGCTGGTTGTTTTCCTTCCCGCCGGGGACCAGGTCGGGATCCGGCAGGTTGGGCAGGCTGAGCATCCAGGTGCGGTACTCCGATAGGACCTGGTCCAGCTTGGCGGCGTCCTCGGCAAGGCCGGCTTTCAGCTCCGCCATTTCCTTCAAGATGGGGGCCACGTCCTTGCCCTGCTTCTTGAGGGCCGGGATCTCCTTGCTCACCTTGTTCTGGCGGGCCTTCCGGGCCTCCGTGTCCGCGATCAGGCGGCGGCGCTCCTCGTCCAGGGCCAGGATCTTGTCCACGGCTTCGTCGCAGTCCACTTCCTTGGCCCGCAGGGCCGCTTTCACGCCTTCCGGATCTTCCTTAATACGTTTGATATCCAGCATTATGAATCCTTCCTTTTCTGTTCCAGGGTCAGCAGGGCGTCCAGCAGATTTTGCAGGTCCTCCTGCCCATAAAACTCCAATTCAAAGCGGCCCTTCCGCTTGCCGCTGACGATCTTGACCCCCCGGCCCAGGTGCTTGGACAGGGTCTTCTCGCACTCGGCCAGGTAGTCCACCCGGAGCGGCGTCTCCTTTTTCTCCTTGGGCGGCCGGGCCAGGGCCTTGCAAAGCTGCTCGGTCTGCCGCACGGACAGGTCCTGGGCCACCACCTCTTCCGCGGCCTGGACCTGCCTGCTCTCCGGCAGGGCCACCAGGGCTCGGGCGTGGCCGGCGGAGAGCTGGCCCTTCCGGAGCAGCTCCAGCACCTCCGGCCGCAGGGAGAGGAGCCGCAGGGCATTGGTCACGGCGGGCCGGGACTTGCCCACCTGCCGGGCCGCCTCCTCCTGGGTCAGGCCGTGGTCCCGGATCAGAGTCTGGTAGCCCAGCGCCTCCTCCACCGGGTTCAGGTCCTGCCGCTGCAAATTCTCGATCAGGGCCAGCTCCTTGGCCTTCCGGTCGTCGGCCTCCACCACCAGGGCGGGCAGCTCCTCCAGCCCGGCAAGCCTTGCGGCCCGCCAGCGCCGCTCTCCGGCGATGATCTGGTAGTACCCGTTTTCGGCCTTTCGCACGGTGATGGGCTGCACCAGGCCGTGGAGGGCGATGGAGTCCGCCAGGGCCTGCTGCTCCTCCGGGTCAAAGTCCTTCCGGGGCTGGTCCGGGTTGGGTTCGATTTTGTATAGGGGCAGCACCTGATATTTTTCGCTGTCCCCCGGCTGGTCAAGGTCCCCCAGCAGTGAAGCCAGGCCCTTGCCCAGGCCCTTCTGGGTCGGCAATGGGATCATCTTCCTTTCCTTATAGTCTTTTCGCCACTTCCTGGGCCAGGTCCCGGTAGGCCGCCGCGCCCCGGCTGTTCTTGTCGTAGACGGTGACGGGGAGGCCGTGGCTGGGCGCCTCCGCCAGGCGAATATTTCGGGGGATCACGGTGGCGAACACCTTCCCCGGGAAGTATCTGCGGACCTCCTGGGCCACCTGGGCGGAAAAGTGGGTCCGGCCATCGTACATGGTCAGGGCCACGCCGAAAATTTCCAGCCGGGGGTTGATCCGCTTCTTCACCAGCCGCAACGTGGACATGAGATCGGACAGGCCCTCCAGGGCAAAGTATTCGCACTGCACCGGCACCAGAATGCTGTCCGCCGCCGCCAGGGCGTTGACGGTCAGGGTCTCCAATGAGGGGGGGCAGTCGATGAAGATACCGTCGTAGCCCTCTTTCAGGGGGAAGAGGGCCTTGCCCAGGGCGTGCTGGGGACCCTCCATGCCCAGCAGCTCCACCCCGGCTCCCGCCAAATCCGGCGAGGCGGGCAGCACGTCCCCATAGGGGGTGGCGACCACCGCCTCCCGGGCGGGGACGCCATCGATCACGGCGTTGTAAACCGACTTTTCCAGCCGCCGCTTGTCCAGGCCCAGGCCCGAGGTGGCGTTGGCCTGGGGGTCAAAGTCGCACAGCAGCATTCGTTTCCCCAGGACCGTGAGGGCCGCGGTGAGATTGACGGCGGTGGTGGTCTTCCCCACCCCGCCCTTCTGGTTCACCACGGCGATGATTTTTCCCATATCTCTCTCCTTTTAACCCGCGGAGCGGGATGTTTCACGTGAAACAATCTCCTGGGGCGCGGGGGTGGAATCGGTGATGTAGTCCCTGCCCGGGGGCAGGGTCTCCTCCAGGGTCCCCGGGTTCAGCCAGCGGAACAGGAGCAGCCCCACGCACAGGCACAGGGCCGCCGCCAGGGCCGCCACCGCGATCCAAAGGCTCTGCCGCTGACGGCGCAGCCGGGCAATCTCCTCTGCGGGGGTCACCTTCCGCTTCTCCGGGCGGCGCTCCGCCTCCCGGGCCGGCCGGACGGGCAGCACCACCGGCGTGCCGGGCTTCACCGGGTAGCGCTCCATCTCCTCTAAGCAGGCCTGGCAGAAAACCTGGTTCTCCCCGGCGGGCCGGCCGCATTTCAGGCAACGATTCATGGTTTCTCCCCTGTCCCCCGCCGAAAAAGGCGGGTACTGTCTTTCTGGGGTCTATTCTACACCATTTCCCGCCGTTCGTAAAGCCCAAAACGAAAAATTCCGGCATTTTCTTAAAAAGTTATAAAATCCCTATTGACAATCATATAACCATGTGATATAATCACCCCATCAATCACAAGGAGGTGTGTTCCCATGGATTGGGTCGTACCGGGGACGGTGCTGCGGCTGCCCCGGGAGGAGGCGGACCGGCTGGAGAGCCGCTTTTCCGCCATGTTTCTGGCGGGGGGCATGGTCCTGAGCCAGGTGACCA
>CANRQC010000065.1 GCA_947632695.1 uncultured Oscillospiraceae bacterium
CATGGGCCTCTACATCGAAGACCGGGGGACGGCGGAGGCGGCGGGGCGGTATCTCGCCATCGTCTCCGGCACCTTCCTTCCCGCGGCGGGGATCACCATATTGTCCACCCACCTGCGGTGTATGGAGAAGGCTTCCTTGCCGCTCTGGGCCGGTTTTGCGTCGGCGGCTGTCAACACCGGCCTCAACTGGGTACTGATCTTCGGAAAGCTGGGCGCGCCGGCTCTCGGCGTCACGGGGGCGGCGCTGGCCACGCTGATTGCGCAGCTCGTCTATTTTGTGGTCATCCTTGTGATGTATCTGAAATACCGGGAGCGGGCGGAGAATACCGCGCCGGGTCCCTTTGCCTGGGGCCAGTACCTCTCCATGCTGCTGCCGCTGCTTGCCAGCGAACTACTGTGGGTCCTGGGCGAAAACGTGTACGCGGGCATCTATGGCCACCTGGGCACCGACGCCAGCGCCGCCATGACGCTGACGAATCCCGTCCAGGCTCTGGCCATCGGGGCCCTGTGCGGCTTGAGCCAGGCGGCGGCGATCCTTATCGGCAAGCGCCTTGGCGACGGAGACCGGGAGACGGCCTATCAGGAGGCGAAAAAGCTCCTGCTCTACGGCCTGGCGGGTTCCCTGCTGCTGAGCGTGGTGATATTCTCTGTAAGCCCCTGGTATGCGCGCGTTTTCAAGGTGGAGGCCGGTATCCGGGAGCTGACAGAGCAGATTCTCGCCGCCTACGCCGCGGTCATGCCCTTCAAGGTGCTGAACATGATCATGGGCAGCGGAATATTGCGCAGCGGCGGGAAGACGACCTACGTCATGGCCATCGACCTGATGGGAACCTGGCTTTTCGGCGTCCCTCTGGGCCTTGTTACCGCTTTCGTGTTCCACTGGCCCATCCCGTTGGTCTATCTCACTTTATCCATGGAGGAGTGCGTCCGCTTCGCCGTCTCCCTTGTCGTGTTCAAGCGGCGGGGATGGATGAAACAGCTTCGGGCGTGACAAATTACAATGCACCGGAGGTAAACCATGAAAACAATCATAATTGCAAAAGATGAAAACATAGACGATATTGTCAGCTTGAGAGTTAAGATGCAAATCGAGGACTGGAAGTTTACGTTGAATAAAGATTTTTCTATTTATTCAGATCAGTTTTATGAAATTACAAAAAATTATATCAAAGAACACCTTAATAAGTCGTTATATTTTGCTTTGATGTATTTAATGGGAAAACCGATAGCAATGTGCGGGATCGAAGAATTGGCGGAATTACCGCAAATAACAGTATGTACAGAAAACAACGGACGGCGCGGTTGCGTTGTGAGTGTTTATACCAAGCCAGAGTATAGATGTAAGGGGTATCAGCAAGAAACAATCAGATATTTATTGGATTTTGCAAAGAAAGAGTGTTTTAATGATATTACATTGACAACAAATACTCCGGATGCTGCGCACATTTATGAAAAAGTCGGGTTTCAAAAAATATCTAGCAAGTATTTTTTAGGGATCTGAATTCCCGCTTTTCGGGAAGTGGGTCAGAGAGAAAAATCGGCGTTTGCGGGAGGCATATGAATGGACATCACTTATATTTCCGGAAACGAAAAGTTTAACTATAGAGTTTGCGCGATCATACTCTCGAACAATAAAATTCTGGCAATGCACGACGAGCGTTCTCCATACTTTTATTTGCCTGGGGGCAGGGTTCAGATGGGAGAAACCGCTGAGCACGCGGTTGTCAGAGAAGTGGAAGAAGAACTGAATATCACGCCCCAAATTATTCGTCCTTTATGGCTGAATCAGAGCTTTTTCACCGAAGATGTTGACCAGCTTCATTATCATGAGATCTGCGTATATTTCCTGATGGACATTGTCGGAACGGCGCTATTGGACAGAGGGGAACGTTTTACGCTCCATGAAGGCCGCCATACACATGACTTTGAATGGCTTGCGTTTGAACGGCTGCGGGATGAATACTTCTATCCGATATTCCTGAAAACGGACATTTTTGATCTTCCTGAACACTTTACCATTCGGACCGAGTGTGCGTGATTAGTCAAATTCCCGCTTGACGGGAAGGAAATGGGAACGAAAAATTGAAGTTTATCTATCGACTATTGCCCCCTTCCGTGTTATAATATCTGAAATTATGCGCGGAAGGGGGTGTTCTTTGTTGGCGGAAGAAAAGAAAAAGATCCCTTGTGGTATTGGTCTGCTGGCCCATGTGGACGCGGGGAAAACCACCCTGTCCGAGGCCATGCTCTTTTCCTCTGGGGCCCGGCGGTCCCTGGGACGGGTGGACCGGCGGGACACCCTGCTGGACAGCGACGCCCAGGAGCGGGAGCGGGGCATCACCATCTACTCCAAGCAGGCCCTGTTTTCCACCGAGCACCTGGATGTGACCCTGGTGGACACCCCGGGCCATGTGGATTTTTCCTCCGAGGCCGAGCGGGTCATGCCGGTGCTGGACTGCGCCGTGCTGGTGGTCAGCGGCGCGGAGGGGGTCCAGGCCCACACCGTCACCCTCTGGAATTTGCTGAAACGCTACCGGGTGCCGGTATTTTTGTTTGTCAACAAGATGGATCTGGCCCAGGAGCGCCGGGAGGCGCTGATGGAGGCCCTGCAAACCCATTTGGATCCGGGCTGCGTGGATTTTGGGCAGAGCATAGACGCCCTTTCGGAGGCGGCGGCGTTGTGCGACGAGGCCCTGCTGGAAACCTACCTGCAAACCGGCCAGGTCACCCAGGGAAATCTCCGGGGCCTGATCGCCGGGCGGCGAATTTTCCCCTGCCGCTTCGGCTCCGCCCTTAAATTGGAGGGGGTGGCGGAGCTTCTGGCGGATTTAGACGCCTACGCCCCTAGGCCGTCCCGGGAGGAGGCTCTGGGCGCCCAGGTCTATAAAATCACCTACGATCCCCAGGGGGTGCGGCTGACCTGGTTGAAGCTCACCGGGGGAACCCTCCGGGTGCGGGACCCCCTGTCCTACCGGAACCGTCAAGGGGACCCCCTGACGGAGAAGATCACCCAGCTGCGGCTCTACTCCGGGGACAAATTCACCGCCCCGGAGGCGGTGGAGGCGGGGACTCTCTGCGCCGTCGCGGGCCTCACCGCCACCTGGGCGGGCCAGGGCCTGGGGGCCGCCCCCGACGCCCTGCCGCCGGTGACGGAGCCGGTGATGACCTACCGCCTCCAAACCGGCGTCGATCCCGCCCTGGTGATGCCCAAGCTGAAAGCCCTGGAGGAGGAGGATCCCCAGCTGCGCGTTCTTTTCGATCAGGCCACCCAGCAGATCCGGGTGCAGGTCATGGGCCGGGTGCAGCGGGAGGTGCTTCTCCGCGCCCTGAAGGAGCGGTTTGGCCTGGACGCCAGTCTGGACAGCGGCCGGGTCTACTATAAGGAGACCATTGCCGCCCCGGTGGAGGGGGTGGGCCACTATGAGCCCCTGCGCCACTATGCCGAGGTCCATCTGCTGCTGGAGCCCCTGCCCCGGGGATCGGGGCTTGTCTTCGGCACCGCCTGCTCCACCGACGTGCTGGACGGCAACTATCAGCGGCTGATCCTGACCCATCTGCGGGAAAAGACCCACTTGGGCGTCCTCACCGGGGGACCCATCACCGACATGAAGCTGACCCTTTTGATCGGCAAGGCCCATCTCAAGCACACCGAGGGGGGCGATTTCCGCCAGGCCACCTACCGGGCGGTGCGCCAGGGGCTGATGAAGGCGGAGTCTGTGCTTTTAGAGCCCTGGTACGACTTCATTCTCACCCTGCCGGCCCCCCAGCTGGGCCGGGCCATCACCGACCTCCGGGCCATGGGCGGGACCATCGAGCCCCCCGAGACCGTGGACCAAGAGGCCCTGCTCCGGGGCCGGGTCCCCGCCGGGGAGGTGGGGGACTACCCCGACCGGCTGGCGGCCTACACCCAGGGCCGGGGCCGGCTCCAGCTCACCCCCGGCGGGTACGATCTGTGCCACAATGCCCAGGCGGTGATCGAAGCGGCGGCCTACGATCCCCAGGCGGATCTGGACAACTCCCCCGACTCCGTTTTCTGCGCCCACGGGGCGGGCTTCGTGGTGAAGTGGGACCAGGTGCCCGAATACATGCACCTGGACAGCGGCTACGGCAAAAGCCGGAGCCCCGGCATTCTCACCCGGAACCTGGCCGCCGACGACAGGGCGCTGGAGGCCATCATGGAGCGGGAATTTGGCCCCATCAAGCGCCCGGCCTACCGGGCGCCCGACACCCGCCCCGCCACCGAGGAGGTGGTGATCCGCGCGCCCCGGGACCGGTGCCTGATCGTGGACGGGTACAACGTGCTTTTCCAGTGGGAGAGCCTGCGGGAAACCGCCCAGGAGGACCTGGAAACCGCCCGGCGGCGGCTGATGGACGCCCTGAGCAGCTACGCCGGATTCCGGAAGCTGCGGCTGATCCTGGTCTTCGACGGCTACAAGGTCAAGGGAAATCCCGGGGAAAAGGAGCGGTATCACAATATTCAGGTGGTCTACACCAAGGAAAACGAGACGGCGGACGCCTACATCGAGGCCCTGGCGGCCCAGCTGGGGGGCAGTTACGCGGTTTCCGTGGCCACCTCCGACGCCCTGGTACAGCTGTCCTCCCTCCGGGCGGGGGTGCTACGCACATCCGCGAGGGAGCTGGAGGCAGAGGTGGAGGAGGCCCACCGGGAAATGGAGAAACATTTCAAAAAATGACCGGTTTTTCCGGGGAAAGTGGAAAGTTTCCCTTCCCTTTTCCGGGGAAATGGTGTATAATTTCCCTATCAAGAATAAGGGAGGTCTTCCCATGCGGGCAAAAGTCGAAAAATTCATTCATTCCGCGCTCCACGTTCTGGAGCTGCTCATCGCCCTGATGACCCTGCTGGTGCTGGTGGGGATGGTGGGCCTGGAGATCTGGAGAATGTTCACCGAGCCGGAGTACTTTTCCACCCTGAACGAATACCTGCACAATATCCTGACCATCGTAGTGGGCCTGGAATTTGTCCGGATGCTCATCGACATGACCCCCGCCAATACCATCGAAGTGCTCACCATCGCCCTGGCCCGGCAGGTCATTCTCAACCACGAGGACCCCTTTACCAACATCACCAGCGTTTTGTGCATCGCGGGTCTGTTCGCCATCCGCCGGTTCCTGATCCCCAAGAAAGAGCTGACCATTGAAATGTCCGAGGTGGGCTGAGCCCGGGAGGACGCGTGATGGAGCCTGATCGAATTGCCTTTCAGCAGGCGGTCTACGGCAAGCTGGTCCAGGCGGCGGAGGAGTGGAAGGGTCTGAGCGCCATTTGCCTGGACCTGGACACCGCCCGGGGCCGCCGGCGGCTGAGCCTTTATGGCGAGACCTCCGCCCACTTAAGCGCCATGGCGGAGACCGACCCGGAGGAGGCGCTGCAAAACAAGTACCGCCCGGAAACCTGGCAGTGGGGCCTGAGCCGGGATCTGACCGGCCTGCTGCCGGAAAAGCAGCCGGAAAATCTTTCGGAGGACTGCGTCCAGGCGCTGCTGTATTTCCGGGAGATCCAGCCGGATCTGCTGCTGCTGTTCACCACGGTCCCGGAAATGAAGCCTGAAAAGCAGGCGGAGGTAGTGGCCCGGCTCAACGGCACCCCGGATGCCCGGGAGTTTGCCGGGGCGGTATTGTGACTTCCGCGGCGAAAGGCGTCTGCCTCTTTGCCTGCCCTTCATAAAAGAAAAAACGCGCATCCGTTCGCTCTTTTTGAGGGCGAACGGATGCGCCGCGTTTTATCTTCCTCCCACGGCTTCCAGCGGCGGGTTATTTTCATTGACATTCTTCAAAAAAGCGGGTAAAATAAGGACGATCCGATTTCAAAAAGGGGGGAACACCATGGACGGGGGAAGTATAGTACCGGGGCGAAGTAGCCGCTTGCCCCGCCGTGGGGCGCGCTGCTTGGGCCCATTACCGATCTTTTAAAAAAGGAGGCTGGACCATTGACAGAACGCTTTGAAATCGTGGAACGGGCGCTGGTCAAGATGCTGGAGGAGCGGAAATACGCCACCCTCCGGGATATTCTGATCACCATGGAGCCCAGCGACATCGCCGCCGTTTTTACCGGCCTGGAGGATGCCAAAATACCCCTGCTGTTCCGCCTGCTGCCCAAGGAGCTGGCGGCGGAGACCTTTGTGGAAATGGAAAACGACGCCCAGGAGCTGCTGATCCGGGGATTTTCGGACAGCGAGCTGAAGGAGGTCGTGGACGAGCTGTATGTGGACGACGCTGCCGACCTGGTGGAGGAGATGCCCGCCAACGTGGTCAAGCGGATTTTGCGCCAGGCGGACCCGGAGATGCGCAACACCATCAATCAGATCCTCCGCTATCCGGAGAACTCCGCCGGGTCCATCATGACCACGGAGTACGTCTCCCTCCGGCCCACCATGACGGTGGAGGAGAGCATCCTCCGCATTCGCCGCCAGGGCATCGACAAGGAGACCATCTACACCTGCTATGTCACCCAGGACCGGACCCTGGTGGGCCTGGTGACGGTGAAGGACCTGCTCCTGGCCGAGGACGACGACACCAAGATCGCGGACATCATGGTCACCAATCTGATCTCCGTCACCACCCAGACGGACCAGGAGGAAGTGGCCAATATGCTGTCCCGGTACAATTTCCTGGCCCTGCCCGTGGTGGACGGGGAGAACCGAATGGTGGGGATCGTCACCTTTGACGACGCCATGGACGTTCTGGAGGACGAGGCCACCGAGGATATGGAGATCATGGGCGGCATGCTGCCCTCGGAAAAAACATACTTAAAAAGCACCGTTTTCGACCTGTTCCGCCACCGGATCCCCTGGCTGCTGCTACTGATGGTCAGCGCCACCTTTACCGGCATGATCCTGGCCTATTTCGAGGATGCCCTGGCGGCCCAGGTGGCTCTGACGGTGTTCATCCCCATGCTGATGGACACCGGCGGCAACTCCGGCTCCCAGTCCTCCGTCACCGTGATCCGGGCCCTGAGCCTGGGCGAGCTGCGGTTTTCCGACATTGGCCGGGTGATCTGGAAGGAGGTCCGCACGGCCCTGCTCTGCGGCGGGGTGCTGGCGGTAGTGTGCTTTGGGAAGGTCATGCTCATCGACCGGCTTTTAATGGGCAACACCGGTGTGACCGTTATTGTGGCGGCGGTAGTGTGCCTGACGTTGTGGATCACCGTGGTGCTGGCCAAGGCCGTGGGCTGCACCCTGCCCCTGGCCGCCAAGCAGCTGGGCTTTGACCCGGCGGTGATGGCCAGCCCCTTCATCACCACCATCGTGGACGCCCTTTCTCTTCTGGTGTATTTCGGCTGCGCCAAGGTCCTGCTGGGGGTGTGACAGGGCATGAAGCTGCTGCTGTGCGCCCTCTACCTGGCCGCCCTGGGCGTCGCCGCCCACTTTATCGGCAACGCCCTGCCCAGGGCCTGGTTCCACCATGACCGCTTTCCCTGGCGGAGCTTTCCCTGGGAGCGGGAAGGCCGGATCTACCGCAAGATCGGCGTCCACCGCTGGAAGGATCATGTGCCGGACATGAGCAAGCTCTGCCGGGATATGGTGCCCAAGGCCGTGGGGGCCCGCCCCACCGCCAAGCAGCTGCAAACCCAGCTGGAGGAGAACATGGTGGCGGAGGCGGTCCACTGGGCCCTGGTCCTGCTGTCCCTGGGGGTGGTTTGGATCTGGCCCGGGGCCGGGGGCGGCGTCGTCTATTTTCTGTCCCTCTGGGGGAATCTCCCCTTCGTGCTGATCCAGCGGTACAACCGGCCCCGGCTGGTCCGGCTGCTGGAGCGGCAAATTTCCAAACAGGAGGCTGCGCAATGACGAATATTTTTGTGGGCATGATCTTTCTCTTTTTGGACCTGAACATCCATTTTGGCACGATCACCATCGGCCTGCTGCCGGCCTTTGTGGGCTTCTATCTCCTGGCCCGGGGGCTTCAAGCCCTGCCGGAGGACCCGGATTTTTCCAAGGCCCGGACCCTTTCCCTGGTCATGGCGGTCTACACCCTGGTGACGTACATCCTGAACCTGCTAGGCATTCCCTCCCAGCTGGGGCTGCTGAGATGGATCATAGACGCGGTGCGGCTGGTGGTATACTACTCCATTTTGTATCTTCTGAACCGGGGGATCGGCCAGCTTCAGGTAAAGACCGGCAAAGACCTGGGCGCCGAGCAGCTCCGGCCCCTCTGGCTGGTGCTGGTGGTGCTGGAAAGCGTGGCGTTGATCGTGAGCTGGGTTCCGGTGGTGAGCGCCTTTGCCACAATGGGGTGCCTGGCGGTGCATATCGCCCTTCTGGTCCTCTATTACAACGTGAAAAAGAGCTACGAAGCTTAAAAAATGGCCGCCCGCGGGCGGCCATTTTTAATAGAACAGCAGGGAGTACCAGGTGACCACGTCTCCCCCGTACTGGAAGGGCAGCCCCGCCTTTTCCAGGGTGTCCGTCAGTACGATGCCGTGGCTCTCCACGCAGGGGTGCATTTTCCCCGGCATCCGGCAGGGCAGCCCGTCCAGGTAGGCGCACCTGGAACAGATGGCGCAGGACTCGGTGGAGAGTACATAGGGCGCCTCCCCCTCCTCCCGGAGCAGGTCCCGGACCCGGTTTGTAATTTTCTCGTGGGGCTCCCGGGTGGCCAGGGTGGCCTCCAGATCCGTGATATCCACTTCCTCGGCGGCGGTGCCGATGACCAGGCACCGGCGATAGTTCAGGCATTTTTCCCGGCATTCCTCCACGCTGCCCACCCCCGGCGGGCAGGCCCAGGTCTTACCGTACATGGGGCACTCCTGCCGGCACACGGTCCGCACCCGGGTGGAGAAGGTTAGCTCCCGTGGGTCGATGAAAAAGTAAGTATATAGCGGCAGCTCCGCCAGCTTTTCCTCCAGGCGCGTCTGATCCATGTCCGTTCCTCCAAAATTCCGGCGGCGTTTTTCTCGTTTCCCGCCGGTTTTTTTCATTGTATCACACCGGCGGCTAAAAATCCAGCCCCTCTTTCCCGGCAGACCCTTCCGGCCCAAAAACATCCATTGACAAATTCCCTCGATTTTTGTATGATGATGGGGAGATCTGCCGCCGGACCCAAAGAGAAAGGATGAGGCCAATGGAATCCGCCGTTCGAGAGAACTATCTATCCGTGCTTCGCTCCGAGCTGATCACCGCCCTGGGCTGCACCGAGCCCATCGCCATCGCCTACGCCGCGGCCCGGGCCCGGCAAGTCCTGGGAGAGTTTCCGGAACGGGCAACGGTGCTGTGCAGTGGCAACATCGTGAAAAATGTGAAAAGCGTCACGGTGCCCAACTCCGGGGGTATGGTGGGCATTGAGATCGCCGCCATTCTGGGGATCGTGGGGGGCGACGCCGACGCCAGGCTGGAGGTCCTCTCTGGCATTACGGAGGCCCACCGGGCCCAGGCCCGGGAGCTGCTGAAGCGGCATTTCTGCCAGTGCCGCCTGGCCACCGGGGTGGACAATCTCTATGTGGACGTCACCGTGGAGTCCCCGGCCCACACCGCCCAGGTGATCGTCATGAACCGGCACACCCTGATCACCAAGGTGGTCAAGGACGGAGAGGTGCTGTTCGCCCACGAGCCCATGAACCGGGAGGCCCGGGTGAGGGGGCTGGACATGACCATGGCGGAAATTGTGGAATTTGCCCGCACCGTGGACTTTGAGGACATCCGGGAGGTGATCGGGCGGCAGGCGGAGCTGAACCAGGCCATCTCTCAGGAGGGGCTCACCGGCAAGTATGGCGCCCGGATCGGCTATTTGCTTCGCAGCGCCTACGGCGACGACATTAAAATCCGAGCCATCGCCGCTGCCGCCGCCGGGTCCGACGCCCGGATGAACGGCTGCGCCCTGCCGGTGGTCATCAACTCCGGCAGCGGGAACCAGGGCATGACCGTCTCCCTGCCGGTGCTGGAATACGCCAAGGAGCTGGGAGCCAGCCAGGAGCAGACCTACCGGGCCCTGGTGATCAGCAACCTGGTGTCCATCCACATCAAGCGGAATATCGGGGACCTGTCCGCGTTCTGCGGGGCGGTGTCCGCCGCCTGCGGCGCCGGGGCGGCGATCACCTTCCTGTACGGGGGCAGTCTGGAGCAGATCTCCAACACGGTGATCAACACCCTGGCCAACGTGGGGGGCATCCTCTGCGACGGGGCCAAGGCCTCCTGCGCCGCCAAGATCGCCTCCTCCCTCAACGCCGCCATCCTGGGCCACACCATGAGCATGGCGGGGATCGTCTTCGGCAGCGAGGAGGGCATCGTCCAGGAGGACGTGGAGCGCACCATCAAGAGCATGGGCTACATCGGCCGGACGGGCATGGCGGGGACGGATGTGGAGATCCTGAAGGTCATGCTGGGGCAGGCCCAAGTGGACTAGGGACGCGAAAAAGAACACCGGGCGGTATGGCCAAGGCCATACCGCCCGATTTGGGTCTAAAACGCTATTTTCGAGGGGAAATCAATCGATCTCCAGATGCCGGGCCTGGGGAAGGATCTCCTGCTTTTTCGGCAGGGTCAGCCGCAGCACGCCGTTGTCGTATTTCGCCTTGATGTGATCCGTATCGATGGCGGAAACGTCGAATTGGCGGCTGTACTTGCCGTAGGACCGCTCCACACGGATGTATTTCTGCTTCTTGTCCTTCTGCTCATGCTCCGAGTGCCGCTCGGCGCTGACCGTCAGGGTGTTGTCGGAAATCTCCAGGTGAATATCCTTCTTGTCGAAGCCGGGCAGGTCCGCCTCCAGCAGATAGTGGTCGCCCTCGTCGGAGATGTCCGTCTTAAACTCGGCAATGTCCGCGCTGCCAAAGAAGGAACCGAAGGGTTCCTCAAAGAAGCGGCGCTCCATCTCCTCCATCTCCCGGAAGGGGTTGTAAGCGATCTCAGCTTTGTTCCTGCGATAAGGTCTCAGTTCAAACATAATACATACCTCCTAAAAACTGTAAATATTATGTCCGCCCTTTTGATACCGATGGGGTAGATTGGAAATCGGTTTTCAGCGTCCCACCGGACGCCGCATCCTGCTCGCGCCGGAAACAGGGCCCATTGGGAACCACCTTCTTTCTTTGTTCTGAGTATACTCTACCCCTGGAATATGAATAATGTGTGGACAAATCATGTCCAAACTGTAAATTTTAGCACTCTATTAAATAGAGTGCTAAAAATCCTTATTCCGCCGCTTCCTCCACGCACCGCAGGGCGTTCAGAGTCCTGGGGTAGCCGATATAGGGCAGGCACTGGGTCAGCACCTGGATGAGGAACCGTTTGTCGTTGCCGATCCGCAGATTGGCCTTGGCGTGGCTCACCAGCTGGGGCTCGCAGCCCCCCAGGGACGCCAGGAAGCAGAAGGTGATCATCTCCCGCTGCCGGTAGTCCATGCCCCGGCGGGTGTAGTAGTCCCCGAAGCAGTTGGCCGCCAGAAAGTACCGGATGTGGCGGCTCTCCTCCGGGCCGGAGCGGTAAAAGTCCCGCATCTGCTCCCCGAAGATGTCCACCTGGGCCTGGGTGCCCGCCTCCCGGCGGGTGGCGGGGGTGGTAGTGGCCTGGTTGGGCAGGGGCAGGGAGATGCCCCGGGCGGCAAAGACCTGGTT
>CANRQC010000066.1 GCA_947632695.1 uncultured Oscillospiraceae bacterium
AGGCGGGGATCAAGGCCAATTTGGCCCTGTCCGCCTACCGGTTCGAGGATGAAAGCGAGCCCTTTGACTTTGAGACGGACCCCCAGTGCCGCTATTTCCGGCAGGTGGCGGAGACCTGGCACGGCTTCGACCGGGGCCGGATCCGGGTGGATGGGGGGATCTTTGCCGAGTACACCTCCAACTATCCCCTGTGGGAGGCCCTTTCCGGCTACGCCGCCGAAAAAGGACTGGGTTTCCAGCTCCACCTGGAGCAGACCCCCAGCGAAGGGCCTTCCTGTTTAGAGCGGGCCGGGCTGTCCCCGGCGGAGCTGCTGGACTGCCACGGCATTTTCCGGGTGGGCGTCACCGCCGCCGGGTGCGGGTATCTGACGGAGGCGGAGCGGGCCCTTTTAGGCAAGCGCCGGGCCTCCGCCGTGGCCCTTCCCTTGGAGGCCGGAAAGGCGGGGTTAGACCCCGTGGACGTGACCGCCTGCGTGCGGGCGGGGATGAACGTGGCCCTGGGCTCCGGAGGCGCGGCGGAGGCCGGGAATCTGGACCTGTTCGAGGCCATGCGCGCCGTCGCCGTCTCCGCCCGCCGGGCGGTTGGGGACGCCGCCGCCTTCCCCTCCTCCGCGGCGCTGATGATGGCCACCGTCTGCGGCGCCCGGGCCCAGGGCCGGACCCAGGAGTGCGGGATGCTGAAAATCGGCATGGACGCGGATCTGATCCTGGTGGATTTCTCCGCCCCCCACCTGATCCCCTGCCACAATGTGCTGAGCGGCCTGGTGTTCTCCGCCAAGGGCGCCGATGTGGCCATGACCATGGTGCGGGGAAGGATCCTCTACCAGAACGGCAGGTTCCCCACCCTGGACCTTCCGGCCATCGTCCGGGAGCTGACCGAATACACCATCCCCCGGCTCTTCCCCCGGGAGGAATCCTAAGGAGGCCCCTATGTCCCAAAGCGCGAAAAAGCAAACCTTCCTCCACGGCGCGGCCCTGCTGGCGGCGGCTACCGCCGTTGTCAAGGTGGTGGGCGCTCTTTATAAGATCCCGCTGAAAATGATCGTGGGCGACATGGGATACAGCTACTTCTATACCGCCTACGATATCTATACCGTGCTGCTGCTCATCGCCACGGCGGGGCTGCCGGTGGCCATGAGCCGGATGATCAGCCAGACCAGCAGCCTGAAAAAATACAACCAGATGCGGCGGGTATACACCACCTCCCGGGCCATTTTCGTGGGCATGGGCTTGGTAGGCAGCGCCCTGATGATCCTGTTCTGCCGCCAACTGGCGGAATTTGAGCGCCAGCCCGACGCCTGGGCCGCCATCGCCTGCCTGGGGCCCTGCGCCTTTCTCATGTGCCTGATGTCCACCTACCGAGGGTTCACCCAGGGCCTGGGCAATATGATCCCCACCTCCGTCAGCCAGGTGCTGGAGGCATTGGTGAAGCTGGTGGTGGGCCTGGCGGCGGCCTTCCTGCTGATGCGCCTGACCTCCAGCGTGTCCCTGGCCGCCGCCGGCGGCATCCTGGGGGTGACGGTGAGCTGCCTGGTGTCCACCTTCTATCTGGCCCACTGCTTCCACAAGGTCTACAGCTCCCTGCCCCAGTCGGAGGATTCCCCCGGCACCTTCGCCGCCGCCACCAAGGAACTGATGGTCATCGCGGTGCCCATCACCATTGGCTCCGCCGGACTGCAGGTGCTCACGGTGCTGGAAACCAACCTCTATATGAACCAGCTTCTCACCGCCGGCGGCCTGGCCCAGGGGACAGCGGACACCATGAAGGGCGTGTACAACATGACCCAGACGGTGTTCAACCTGCCCTGCGCCTTCATTGTGCCCATCACGGTCAGCGTGATTCCCGCCATCACCGCCCACCTGACCCTCCTGGACGACAAGGCCCTCCGGGCCACGGAGGAGTCCGCCTCCCGGATCACCGGGCTGATCAGTCTGCCCTGCGCCGTGGGGCTGTGCCTGCTGGCAAAGCCCATCATGGCCCTGCTGGGCAGCTACTCCGGGGAAAATTTGGAGCTGGCGGCCCAGCTCATGAGCGTTTTGGGCCTGGCGGTGTTCTTTTACGCCGTGGTCCAGCTGACCAACACCGTGATGCAGGCCCATGGCTACGCCCATCTGCCGGTAATCAATATGCTCCTGGCCGGGGTGGCAAAGCTGGCGGTGGTGTATATCCTGGTGGGCAACTCCGCCATCGGGCTGCTGGGGATGCCCATCAGCGCGGTGATGTGCTATGCGTGCATCTGCGTGATGAACCTGCTGGTCATGCGGCGGGTGGTGCCCCAGAAGCCCAAGATCATCCGCAACCTCCTCCGGCCCCTGCTTCCCTCCCTGGTGATGGGGGCGGCGGCCTACGGCGCCTGGTACGGTCTGACCAAGGTGCTGGGGGAGGACGGAAGCCGGCTGATCCTCTGCGCCGTGCCGGTGCTGGTGGGGGTAGTGGTCTACGGCGTGGGCGTGATTCTGTGCAGATCCATCACCCGGGAGGACTGCCTGCTGCTGCCCAAGGGGGAGAAAATCGCCAAATTCCTCCATTTATAAAATAGTCCTTGCATTTTGAGCAAAAATATGATACCGTAGAAAAGCGAAATTTTTTATCACCGAAGGAGCGCAATTTTATGAACAAGACAGATTTGATCGCCGCCGCCGCCCAGAGCGCCGGGGTTTCCAAGAAGGACACGGAGAAGGTCCTCAACGCGGCCCTGGAGGCCATGGCCGCCGCCCTTGCCCAGGGGGACCGGGTGCAGCTGTCCGGCTTTGGGGTGTTCTCCGTCAAGGATCGGGAGGCCCGTACCGCCCGGAATCCCAAGACCCAGGAGCCCATGGAGCTGTCCGCCACCCGTCTGCCGGTATTCAAGGCCAGCCGGGTGCTGAAGGAGCGGATCGCCAAATAACATGCGGCTGGATAAGTTTTTGAAGGTCTCCCGGCTGATCAAGCGCCGCACCGTGGCCAACGAAGCCTGTGACAACGGGCGGATCGCGGTGAACGGCCGCCCGGCCAAGGCGGGCTATGAAGTCAAGCCCGGAGATCGGATCGAAATTTCCATGGGCCCCCGGGTGGTGGCCGTGGAGGTTTTGCAGGTGGCGGACAATGTCCGCAAGGACGACGCCGACGCCATGTACCGGCAGATCTGAGAAAAGCGCCCCGTCCCGAATTTGGGACGGGGCGTTTTTTCGGATCCGCAAGGGGTTTTAAGCGCTGCTTAAATTCCCTTTAGTACGCGCTCCTTGCGATTAAGCGGTCCTGGCGCTATAATGAAAGCGCAGTTTACCAAAGGAGGGCTTGCAATGAGCTATTCGATCATTGGCCAGCAGATCCTGAAATACCGAAAAGAAAAGGGGCTCACCCAGCGGGAGCTGGGGGAGGCCATCGGCGTCAGCAGCTCCGCCGTGTCCCAGTGGGAGAGCGGGGGCACGCCGGACATCTCCCTGCTTCCGGCCCTGGCCGACATCCTGGGGGTGACGGTGGACGCCCTCTTTGGCAGGGACGGCGCCCGGCGAGAGGATCTGGAGGAGACGGTCCAAAAATATATTGCCTCGCTGCCGGAAGAAAAGCGCGTGGAGCGGATCGTTTCGCTGATGCGCGAGACGGCGCTTTACGGGAGCCTGGACAAGGTAGCGGACATTGTGGACTTTCGCGGCGTTCACGGAAGCGCCGGCGAAACGATCCTGATCGCCGAGGATGGATTCATTACGGCGATATTATCTGGGGAGCAGTCGTTTTTATCCGCCGCCTGGGGCGGAGAGGGGCGTTTTGCCGGTCTTCTCGCCTCCAGCGGGGACGCGGCCAGGCTGTTTGAACTCTTGTCGCTGCCAAACGCCCTGACGATGCTGGTCACGCTGTATCGGGAGGCCCCCAGGCACCGCACCGTCGGGGTGCTGGCGAAGCTGGCCGGGGTCGCCCAAAGCGAGGCGGAGGAGATCCTGCAAAAATTTACCGAACAGAAGCTGGCGGAGCGCCTGACGCTGGAAACGGAGGACGGCGAGACGGTGGCTTACGCCGTCAATATGAACGGCGCGGTGCTTCCGCTTCTGGCGGCGGCCCGGCTGGCGGCCATGGAGACGGAGGGCATTCGGATCATCACCGATAAGAGAAGCCACGGCAAGGGGGGAAAATAAATGCTGCGCTATTTTAAAAGGCACCTTCCCCTGACCGCCCTGGCGGTGCTGCTGGGCATTTTGACCCAACTGCTCACGCCGCTGTCCGCGGTTTTGGAGCAGCGGATGATCGATTTGATCGTCTCCGGCGATATTTCCGGCTTTCTACGGTTTTTGTGGGTGGCCGCCGGGGCGGTGCTGGCCATCGCCACGGGCTATTTTCTGGATGGGATCACGGAAAAATGGTTCACCTTCCGCTTTTGGGAGAGCCTGCGAAACGACCTGTACGACGCCATCATGGCCCGCTCCGTCCCCCGCTTCGGGGAGCAGGACACGGCGGAGTATCTGTCCCACATCACCGGCACCGTGGGTGCGGTGGTCCAGAATTTGACCAGGCCGGTGTTCTACCTCATCAGCTACGGGGTCTCCGCCCTGGTGGTGCTGGGGACCATGGTTTGGTACAGCCCCCTGCTGGCGGCCCTGTCCGTCCTCTGCGGCGGTCTGTCCATGATCCTGCCGCTGCGGTTCAACCGGAAGCTGACCGCCCTGATGACGGAGCAGGTGGCGCTGGCAGCCGCTCTGAACGTCCAGCTCAAAGAGTCCCTCAACGGCCACGACGTGATCGCCGCCTACGGCGTCTTCCCCAGCTTCCGCCGCCGGTTCCGCCAGGCCAGTGGGGACGTGGCCCGGCTGGAAAAGAGGCTGGGGGTAGTCATCGCGGAGCTGGAGAACATCGGCAGATTTCTGGACCGGGCCGCCTGGATCGTCACCTTCCTCGTGGCGGGGACCATGGCCGTCCGGGGGGACATCACCGTGGGCACCCTGGTGCTGTTCGTGTCCCTGTTTGGCTTTTTCAGCAGCTGCCTGACCGTCTATGCCGAGATGCTGCCTCTGCTGCTGAGCAACCAGGAGAATATCCGGCTTTTACGCGGCTTCCTGGACGAAAAGGGCCCGGATCCTTCCGGCAGGGCGCGGCCCCGGCTGGAAAACGCCCTGGAGGTTGCGCATCTCGCCTTCCGGTATCAGCCGGACATCCCGGTGCTGGAGGACCTCTGCCTGACCATCCGGAAAAACGAGAAGGTGGCTTTGCTGGGCCCCAGCGGCTGCGGGAAAACCACCCTGATCCGGCTCCTGACCGGCAGCTACCCGAACTATCAGGGTGATATTCGCTATGACGGGACGGAGCTTCACGACCTGGACCCGGCGGGGCTGCGGAAGCTGGTCACCGTCATTCAGCAGAACACGTTTATTTTCAACGACACCCTCCGGTTCAACATCTGCCTGGGGGAGGAATTTTCCGACGAGGCCCTGGCCCAGGCCCTGCGCCGCTCCGGGGTAGAGCGGTTCTTGGCGCGTATTCCCGGCGGGCTGGACGGGCCCTGCGGGGAAAACGGCTCCAAGCTCTCCGGCGGGGAGCGGCAGCGGGTGGCCCTGGCCCGGGCCATGATCCGGAAGGTCCAGGTGCTGATCTTAGACGAGGGGGTTTCGGCCATTGACGTGGCCACCGCCAACGAGATCGAGGGGGAGCTGCTTAAAATGCGGGACCTGACCCTGCTCACCGTCACCCACCGGCTCCAGGACGGGCTGACAGGGCAGTATGACCGGATCTTGGTCATGGAGAACGGCACTGTGCGGCAGCGGCGGGAGCCGTTCGGTCCGCGGACAGCCGGGGAGGAGGAGCAGAAACGATAAAGACCGTATTTTCAATGAAGGGTCGGCGCCGGGCAAGGCGCCGGCCCTTTTCCCGCCGAATTTATTTCATTTTCCGACCGGTTTCGACAGCTTTCGCAGGCCTCATGGGCTATAATATGGGCGACAGACCTATTCCATGAAGGAGAAAAATGAATGATGGATCACAAAGAAAAACTGCTGTCATTGCTGCTGGGGCCGGACCTGGTGGCGGCGGTGGAGGCGCAGCTGTGCCAGATTTCCCCCGACTTTCGGGAGATCCGGGCCCGGTATTTGGCGGCGGCGGAGGAGCTTCGCCGTGAACCCGAAGGCCGGGAGGCGGCGGAACGGTATCTATCCGCCGTTTGCCGGCGAAGCGCCGCCTGCCTCTGCTTCGCCGGAGCCCTGGGACTTCGGATGAACTACGAGCATTTTCAAAACCCCCTGGCCCCCAACTGCACCTGGGAGCAGGTCGAGTCGGAGGACTTTCTGGGGACCCGGCAGGCCTACAATTTGCCCGCCTGCCGGGCGGCCAGGGCGGAGATGGACGCCTTTCAGAAACAGCTGTCGCCGGACGGTCAAAAACACTTCGACGCCGTCACCGAGTACTGGACCGCCCTGGAGGTCTACGGGATGAAGGTGGCCCACTACCGGGGCTACCTGCTGGGAGATCAGCTGCTCTACGCCTGTGTCCCCGGCTACTGCCCCGATCCGGTCCTGACCATGCGCTACGCAAGAATGTTTGAACAAAACTGGGCCCAGTAGATGTTAAATGGCCCCCTCCCCGCCGCGGCAGGACGGGCTATGACGAAAACCGGCGGGAAAACAGGCAGCGCGCCTGTTTCCCCGCCGGTTCCTTCTATTCTCTGGCGGTCAGACCGTCAAGGCGTCCACCATGGTTTTGATCTGCTCCAGGGTCAGGTTCCCACTGACACGGCACTTGCAGCCGGGCAGGGCCCAGAGGGCGCTGAGCGTGTCCTCCTCCCGGGTGATGTAGCAGGTGCCCGCCGCCGTTTCGTAGCGCTCCGCCGTCTGTGTGGGGACCGGGACCTCCTGGCCCAGGGTGTCCTGGAAAAAGAGAATGGACAACACCGCCCCGTCCTTTTCGTAGGTGGCGCTGACCGAGAGGAGGCCCAGGGTGTTCACCACCGCCACCTCCCGGATCTGATACCCCTCCGGCACCGCCGGCGCCTGGTCCGGCAGGCCCACGGAGGCCAGAGCCTGGGTCAGAGGCCCCGCCGCCTGCTGATGTCTTGGCAGCGCCAGGCCCACGATCAGCAGCACCGCCGCCGCCAGAGCCCCGATCCGCCGGACCCAAGGGCCGACACGCACCTGGGGCGGGGCATAATGGGCCCGGAACTGCTTCCAGCCCTCTTGCGGGGTGTGCCGGGCCGGTTCCAGCTGGGACAGCCGCTCCGCCGCCGCCCAGACCAGCTCCGGGTCTAAGTCCTTCCCCGCCGCGTCGGCCTGGAGAAGGGCACGAAGCTCCTCGGCGTTCATTTTATTTAAATCCATGTGAATGCCTCCTTCTTCAAAGCCTGAGCCTGCGTCGCAGAAATTCCCGGGCTCGCTGGACCCGCTTCTTGCAGGCGCTGACGGAAATGCCCAGCTCCTGGGCCAGCTCCAGCATGGAGAGCTGTTCCTCTGTCAGGCGGCGGATCAGCTGGTATTCCGCCGTCTGGGCCAGGTCGCCGTACAGGAGGTCCGGGTCCTCCGGGTCCGTCGCGGCCCCCAGGGACTCCGGGTTCGCCTCCTCCAGGCTGGTGGAAAAGAACCGTTCCGCCCGGGTCTGGACCCGGCGCTGATTCTGGATCACATATTTTAATACCTGATAAACCCAGGCCCGGCGGTTTTCCGCCGCCAGAAATTCCTCCGGCTTCCGGCAGACGACGCCGAAGGCCTCCTGGACCGCCTCCTCCGCCAGGGCCTCCCGACCCAGAGCGGCGCGGGCATAGGAAAGCAAAGGCCGGTAATAGGCAAGATAGCACTGCTCGATCTGTTCGCTTTGCTCCCGGGTCATCGGCGGCGCCATCTCCCCTCTTTTTCTTCTCTCTACCCTTTCTGTGTACGCCGGGCGGCGGTTGGTGACTTCCTTTTTCAGTATAGGACAAATTTTTTGAATCCGCAAGTTTTTTACGAAAAAATGTCACCACGCCGGCGCGACCGTACACATACCCAGTGAAAACACCTTCAAGGAGGCTTTGAAAATGAAAAAGCGATTGATTCTTCTGCTGGCCACGGCGCTGCTGCTGACCGCCTGCGCTCCTCACGACCAGCCGGAACAGACAGACGCCGCGCCTTCCCAAACCGTCACGACGACGGCTTCCACTTCCGTGCCCCCCACGTCCCAGGCCACCAAGGCGCCTACCCAGGCGCCCACCGAAACCCAGGCCCCCGCCCCCGTAGGCTGGTTGGCGGTGCGCCTCTCCCTGGTCTATGAGGGGACGGTTTACGGCCCCTACACCCGGCTCAAACCGGATACCAATCTGCAGGGCTGCCTGGACAGCCTCCAGGGCGTGGAGATCGAAGCGCCGGACCTGTCCGGCGTGACCTACTGGTATGAGCTAACCTGGCAGGGAGAAAACTGGACCGTCTATCCCACGGAGCCCGTCGTCACCCGGCGGGGCGAGGGGGAGGACGCGGTCTACTACTCCACCGAAGGCTACAGCCGGGTGTACCGCATCGTCTTCAGCACCCTGGAAAATGAATGTCAGCCCCGGGTCACCGCGGCGGGGGACACCCCGGAGGCCGCGCTGGAGGACTACGCCGCCAATGGCTACCCGGCGCTGCTCGCCCGGCTCAACCCCCTGAGTACCAACGCCTGCCGGGACTACGAGCTGCTGGGCTACCAGGTGACCTACAGCGAGGACGGGTATCTGGAGGGCAGCTTCACCTTCTCCGGCATCGTGGACGAGGAGTTTTTCCCCTTCTCCCTGGAAGGTCTGGATCTGGGCATGGGGGAGCAGGAGGGCAAAAACGTCTTCACCGGCACCCTGGCTCTGGAGCGGCATGAAGACGGGTACTGGTATCCCATTCCCATTCACGAGCGGGAGGCCCTGGGCCGGGATTATCAATCCAACGACCCGGCTTCCATGGATCTGACCGCCCCAGAGGCAGTCCAGGCGGCGCAGCTCCTGGACGGCGTCCCGGCGGAGCTGAGAGCGTATCAGACCCTTTCGGCAGATGACCCGCAGCAGGCGCTGATAAATATCGCCGGTCTGTTCCGCAGCTGCGTTCTGGCCGCGCCCCTGGCCGGGCAGCCGGACTTTGACTTTGGCGTTTTCTGCACCCCGGAGGCCCTGACCAGGTACGGGATGCGGAGCCTGATCCACCGCTATGTGAATATCCCGGCGAGCTGGGTAGACGGCAATCTGTCCGACCCCGGTTCCTTTCCAGATGTGTTCTTGATCCAAGGCGACCAGGCCATCGTCAGCGAGAACGACATCACCATCTACTTCCTGCGGGGAGCGGACGGGGTCTGGCGGGTGGACGATGTGACCCTGCCATGGATCCTCAGCTGATTTTAGGAGGAACATGATGAAAAAAGCATGGGCGCTTCTGCTGCTTCTGGCCCTGCTCCTGACCGGCTGTGCCCCGGCCCACCCCGGGCCGCCCTCCATCCCGGAGCCCATGGACGTCTCCGCCGCCCTGACGCTGACCCTCCACCGGGACGGCCGGGACTACGGCCCCTACACCATGCTGACCCCGGACTTTAACCTGACCCAGGCGAAAAGCGCCTCCCTCTCCCCGGCGGAGGCCCCCGGGGAAGCGGATGAGTGGATCACGGTGGCCCAGGGCCAGCGATCCTGGACCGTCTATCCCGGCAGCCCTATGACGGTGCTGGCGGCGGACGGGTACTATTCCTCCCAGGCGTCCTATTCCTCGATCCTGCTGGCCTTTTACGCCCTGGAAAATATCTGCCTGGGTCCCATCAGCTTTTCCTGCGCCGGCCAGGGGGAACAGGTCCTCCGGGAATACGTCCAGACCGCCCTTCCCGCCCGGTTTGCCCAGTATGCCCCGGGCAGCCCCTTTACCTGCCGGGACTATGCCCCCATCAGCGTCAGCGAGGAGCCCATGCGCTCCGGTCTGGCCCAGGGCGCCATTCGATTTGCCGCCACGGCGGGAGCGGATTTTTACCCCTACTCGCTCAGCGGCCAGGTCAGCAAAGGCGCGGGGGCCTACGCCGGGAAGGTGATCGTGCAAACCCAGGTCGTTTTGGAACGCCACAGCGACGGCTATTGGTACGCCATCCCCTCGGGCGAGGATGCCTACGCCACCGTGGAGCGTTATCCGGCCAGAGACGAAGCGTATCTGGACCCCACGGAGGCGGAAGAAGCCTCCGCCTACCTGGACACCCTGGCGGAATATGTGGCGGCTCGGGAGACCGGGGACGATCTTCAGACGCTGGTGGACCTGGCGGACCGGTTCTGCCGGAGTCTGCTGGCCATCCCGCTGAGCGGGCGGCTGGACTTTGACCTGGGACTGTTCTGCACCGCGGAGGCCCTCAAGCTGACGGGTATGGGGTATTTAAAAAACAACGCCCTGGACCGCCGGGCCGACACCCTGCCCGGCGCCCTGACGGACCCGGTGGTTTTTACCGCCGCCACGATCCAAGGCGGCCGGGCCATGGTCTACCACAGCCGCATTCAGATCTACTTCCAGCGGGACGAAACCGGCGCATGGCGGATCTGCGACGTGACCGTTCCCTACGCCGGGCAGTAGAAACCGAGCCCGTAGCCTACAGCTGCAAAACCCCGCCGCCGTGCTGTCCCGGCGGCGGGGAAATTTCTGATCAACCGTCCAATTTGTTCCGGTTCAAAAAACTGGGGCCAAGTTCAGCGCCTGGTCCCAGCTTTTCCCTCTAAAGCCAAAAGTCGTCGCGGACAAAAAGTCCGCGACGACATGGCTCCCCCTGTAGGACTTGAACCTACGACCGCCGGATTAACAGTCCGTTGCTCTACCGACTGAGCTAAGGAGGAATCTTTGTGTTGGCGTTACCTATTTTCCCGTGCAGTTACCCGCAAAGTATCGTCGGCGCGTGTGAGCTTAACTTCTGTGTTCGGGATGGGAACAGGTGGACCCTCACAGCAATCAACACCAACTTTTTTCGGAAAGGTTTTTGCCCTTCCATCTATGTCAAAAGCCATTCGGCTTTCAACAACCCTATCATAGCACCCTTCGGCGCTCTTGTCAACCCTTTTTGCGGAGCTGGTGACCCGTACCGGATTCGAACCGATGTTAAAGGCGTGAGAGGCCTCTGTCTTAACCACTTGACCAACGGGCCATGGTGCACCTTCACGGACTCGAACCGGGGACCCACTGATTAAGAGTCAGTTGCTCTACCAACTGAGCTAAAGGTGCATTTGCTCCGAATTGGTTCCCTCATCTTTGGAACCCATTCACTTCTACGCTCGCAATTCTTGCTCCGTCCTCGGCTAAGAGCCGCCTTCGGCGGTTGCCTCGGACACAGCCCTGCGGGGCTAGTACCAACGGAACTAAAGGTGCATTTGCTCCGAATTGGTTCCCTCATCTTTGGAACCCATTCACTTCTACACTCGCAATTCTTGCTCCGTCCTCGGCTAAGAGCCGCCTTCGGCGGTTGCCTCGGACACAGCCCTGCGGGGCTAGTAC
>CANRQC010000067.1 GCA_947632695.1 uncultured Oscillospiraceae bacterium
TGTTGGTGTTGGCCAGCCCGAAGGTTCCGGAGCGCACGGTGTCCATCCAGATGGTGGTAAATTTGGTGATGTCCGGGTGATTTTTCAGCAGCTCCCGGCTCATCAGGGCGATATCGTAGGCCGAGGTGCGATGCTCCTTCGCTGAATCGTCATCGTCCAGGCCGGTGCAGTTGACGAAATGGGTGTCCGTCATACCCAGTTCCTTGGCCCGGGCGTTCATCATTTCCACAAAGGCGGACTCGCTGCCGGCGATATGCTCCGCCATGGCGCAGGCGCAGTCGTTGGCGGAGGAGACGGCGATGGACTTGAGCATCTCCGAGACCTTCATGCTCTCGCCCACCTTGAGGTAGATCTGACTGCCCCCCTTGGCGGCGGCGGCCTCGGAGGCGATGACGGGATCGTCCCAACCGATCTTGCCGGAGTCGATGGCCTCCATAATCAGCAGCATGGTCATCACCTTGGTCACGCTGGCGGGGGCCAGGGGCTCATGGGAATTGGACTCATAGAGCACCGTCCCGGTGGCGATGTCCATGAGAACGGCGCTTTTCCCCGCCACATTCAAATCCACAGCGTAGGCCCTGGCGGGCAGCAGTCCCGCCAAAAGCACGCAGATCGTCAACATCCATACGGCCCGTTTCATACCGATCCCTCCAATGCCTTTGTGGTGACACTCTATGAACCCCTGGGCGGAAATATCACTTGGGAATTGACCTTTCGGGTCTTGTCTGGTATAATGGTCAAAAAAGAGGGAGGGCGCTTATGTTTCGGGATCGGGATCAGGAGCTTGACCGGCTGAACCGGGCGCTGCTGGAGGAAGAGGAAAAAGCGGGAAAGAGCTTTTATGACTTTGAGGACGACGAGCCTCAGCTGGAGCCGGAGTGGGACGACTCCTTGGACCTGGACGCCCTCCTTGCCCAGGAGGAGCCGGAGGACGACGGCGAAGACGAGGAGGACTACGAGGACGACGAGGAGGATTTTGGCCCCGCGCCCCAGTCCGAACCTACGAGCCCCCTTCTGATCGTGGCGGTGATTCTGCTGGCCTTTATCATCTGCCTGCTGGCCTGGTGGATCTTCACGGGGGGCCAGCTGTGACGGTTCTGGGACGCTTCGCCCCCACGCCCTCCGGGCGGATGCACTTGGGAAACGTGTTCGCCGCCCTGATCGCCTGGCTTTCCGCGCGGTCCCAGGGGGGCGGCTTTGTACTGCGGATGGAGGACCTGGACACCCTGCGTACCAGCGATGTATATGCCCAGGCCATCCGGGAGGACCTGCGCTGGCTGGGCCTGACCTGGGACGAGGAGACCCAGCCTCAAAGCCTCCGGGGCCCGGTCTACGACCGGTATTTTGACGCCCTTTCGGCCCAAGGACTTCTCTACCCCTGCTACTGCACCCGGAGCCTGCTCCACAGTCCCGATGCCCCCCACCTGTCCGATGGCACCTACGTCTATCCCGGCACCTGCCGAGATCTGACGAAGGAACAGCGGGAGGCGTACCGCCGGACCCCCGCCTGGCGGGTGAAAGTACCGGACCGGGTATTCCGGTTTACGGACCTGGCCCAGGGGGAGTACCGGCAGAACCTGGCCACAGACTGCGGGGACTTCGTGGTTCGCCGGGCCGACGGGGTCTATGTGTACCAGCTGGCGGTGACGGTGGACGACGGGGAAGCCGGCGTCACCGAGGTGGTTCGGGGGGCGGACCTGCTCTCCTCCACACCCAGGCAGATGTATTTGCAGGAGCTGTTCGGCTTTTCCCAGCCCCGGTACGGCCATGTGCCCATGCTCCTGGCCCCGGACGGACGCCGCCTGAGCAAGCGGGACCGGGATCTGGACCTGGGGGCCCTGCGGCAGCGGATGCCGGCGGAAGCCCTGCTGGGGACCCTGGCCTATGCCGCCGGGCTCACCCATCGGCGGGAGCCGGTGTCTGCCCGAGAATTGATGGGAGAATTTACCTGGGACCGGCTGCGCCGGGAGGCGGTTACGCTGGACCCAGCATTGCTTGAATAGGAGGAATGCCATGTCGATCGGAGAAGTGCGTCTGCGCCGGGGCGAGGAGCGGGGTCTCATTGCCGGCGGGCGCTGGGTCTATGACAACCAGGCCGCCTGGGTGGATGAGGACTGCGCCGATGGCGGCGTGGTGGATGTGACCGGGGCTGACGGTGCCTTTCTGGGCCGGGGCTTTTTTAACAGCAGGTCCAAGATCCTGGTGCGGCTGCTGGGCCGGGAACGGCTGGAGGTGGACGCTTCCCTTTTGCGGCAGCGGATCTCCGCTGCCTGGCGGCTGCGGCAGGAGCTGGGCTTTTCCAACGCCTGCCGGGTGGTCTATGGGGACGCCGACGGCCTTCCGGGGCTGACGGTGGACAAGTTCGGGGATTATCTGAGCTTTCAGATCACCTGCCTGGGCATGGCGGCCTATCAGGAGGCCATCGTGGTGATCCTGGTGGAGCTGTTCGCCCCCAAGGGCATCGTGGAGCGGAACGACCTGGCCATCCGGGGGCTGGAGGGTCTGCCCCAGCGCGCCGGCGTGGTCTACGGGACCCTGCCGGACCGGGTGGAATTTTGGGAACACGATGCCCGGATGGCCGCCGACCTGCTCCACGGCCAGAAAACCGGTCACTTCCTGGACCAGCAGGAGAACCGGGGCCGGATCAAGCCCTACTGCCCCGGAAAGAATGTGCTGGATCTGTGCTGCCACACCGGCGGCTTCGCCGTCCACGCCGCCATCTACGGCGCCAAATCCGTCAAGGCGGTGGATATCAGCGGCGAGGTGCTGCCCCTGGTGATGGAGAACGCCCGGCGGAACGGCGTGGCGGAGCGGATCGGCGTCCGGGAGGACAATGTCTTCGACCTGGTCCGCCGGGAGAGCGGCGAGGGGAAGCGGTACGGCCTGATCGTCTGCGATCCGCCCGCCTTCGCCAAAAACCGGAAGGCTCTGGAAGGCGCCTACCGGGGATACAAGGAGCTAAATCTGCGGTGCATGAAGCTGCTGGAGCCCGGCGGGGTGCTGGCGACCTTTTCCTGCAGCCAGTACATGATCGCCCCGCTGTTTCTGAAAATGCTCCGAGAGGCGGCGGCGGACGCGGGCCGGGAGGCCATGCTGCTGGAAAGCCTGACCCAGAGCCGGGATCACCCGGCCATTCTGTCCAGCGAGACCAGCAGTTACTTAAAGGGATATATTCTCCGGCTTTTGTGAAAAATTTTCCATTTCCATCTTGCGCTTTTTCACCGGCTGACATATAATAAAAAAAGCAACAATAAAGGAGGTCATTCCATGAACCAAGAACCGGTCCTGGTGGTCCTGGCGGCGGGCATGGGCAGCCGGTACGGCGGCCTGAAGCAAATCGACGCGGTGGGATGTCAGGGCGAGGCGATTCTGGATTTTTCCCTGTACGACGCATGGAGGGCCGGTTTCCGGACCGCCGTGATTATTATTAAAAAGGCCATCGAGGCGGATTTCATGCGCTATGTGGGCGCCAGGTTAGAAAAGTGCCCCCTGGAGATCCGCTACGCCTATCAGGAGCTGGACAGTCTGGTTCCCCCGGAGTTCCAAATTCCTCCGGAGCGGACGAAGCCCTGGGGCACCACCCATGCCGTGCTGTGCGCCCGGGAGCAGATCGGCTCCGCCCCCTTCGCCGTGGTCAACGCGGACGACTACTATGGCCAGTCCGCCTTTGAGGTCATTTACCGGCAGCTGAAGCGCGCGCAGGACGGCCCGCTCTACGATTACTGCATGGTGGGCTACCTGCTGGGCAACACGGTGACGGATTACGGCTCCGTGGCCCGGGGCATCTGCCAGGTGGACAGCCGGGGTTATCTGACGGAGGTGCAGGAGCGTACCCGGATCGAAAAATACCCCGGCGGCATCCGCTTCACCGAGGATGGGGTCCACTGGACAGACGTTCCGGCGGATACCACCGTGTCCATGAATATGTGGGGCTTCACCCCCAGCTTTTTGGAGGAGGCGTCCCGGCGGTTTCCTTCCTTCCTCCTGTCGGCGGAGAACCCGGTAAAGGCGGAGTATTTTCTCCCCCTGGCGGTGGAGACCCTGCTCCAGGAGGGCAAGGCCCGGGTCAAAGTGCTTCGTTCCGAGGACCGGTGGTTCGGCGTGACCTACGCCGAGGACAAGCCCCAGGTCATCCAGGCCCTTGCCGAGCTGACGGACCAGGGCAAATACCCCCGGGGACTGTGGGGCGCGTAAATGTTCCAGGCACGGCGGCCCCGTGCCTGGTTTTCCTTATCAGGAGGGGATCCCATGGGTAAAAGGGCCTTGGCGGCGGCCCTGGCGGCGCTGCTGCTGACAGGATGCGCCGCCCGGCAGACCCCGGCGGAAAAGACGGTGTTCTGCATGGACACGGTGATGGAGCTTCGGGTCTGGGGAAAGGACGGGCAGACCGCCTGCGACGCGCTGGAAGACGCCCTGCTGGAGATGGACCGGACCTGGAACGCCTCCTCGGAGGCCTCGGCCCTGGCGGCCTTTCAGGCCGGGGAGCCGGTTTCTCAGGAGGTTCAGGACGTGCTGGCCCGGGCCCAGGCCCTCAAGGAGCGCACCGGCGGCGCCTTTGACCCCCAGCTCTACCGGCTGACGGAGGCCTGGGGCTTTTTCTCCGGGGATTACCGGGTGCCCACCCCGGCGGAAATTCAGGCCGCCCTGGCGGACCCGGTTTACGATCTGGGCGGGGTGATCAAGGGCTACGCCGGGGAAAAGCTGGCCGCTCTCCTGTCGGAGCTGGAGGTGGACCGAGCCGTGCTGAACCTGGGGGGCAACGTCCAGACCTACGGAGAAAAGCCGGGGGGCGAGCCCTGGCAGATCGCTTTGCAGGACCCCAGGGGAGCGGGACAGAACCTGGTGGTCAGCGTCACGGGGACCATGGCGGTGGTGACCTCCGGGGACTATCAGCGGTATTTTGAGCTGGAAGGGGTGCGGTATCACCACATCATGGATCCCTGGACCGGCTATCCGGCGGATTCCGGCCTGGCGTCGGTGACGGTGATCTGCGCCGACGGCATGACCGCCGACGCCCTTTCCACCGCCCTGTTCGTGCTGGGCCTGGAGAGGGGGACGGCGCTGTGGCGGGCCAGCGAGGATTTTGAAGCGGTGTTTATTCTGACGGACGGGCAGGTCTACGCCACCCAGGGAGTAGCCCTTTCCGGCGGAAAATATCGGGTGATTTCCCGTTAGAGGCAGAAAAAGTCCTTGACAAAACGCAAACCGTGCCGTATAATAGCAACTGCTCCCGGACGATTAGCTCAGCTGGTAGAGCATTCGCTTGACGTGCGAAGGGTCAGCGGTTCGAGTCCGTTATCGTCCACCAAAAATCGGCAATCCTCGCCAGAGGCTTGCCGATTTTTACTTCTTCACTATTCACTTTTCACTAGATATGCAGGGCCGATTTTTGGAAGGTAATAAGTAATATGGAATAGTGAAGAAGTGTGGTGTCCCCTCCGGGGACGATTGAATTAAATGCTTCGAGCGTTCAAGTCTCTCCACAAAATGGCAAAATAATCTTTTTTAGTCTCCAGAAACTTGCGAGGTATATGAACGCCCGGTGTTCGTATACCTCTTTTTCCGCTGGGAAGGGCACACCCCCAAGGGGTGCGTCCTTCAAATAAGCGCTCCCGCCTTTTGGGCGGGAGCGAAAAATTTTTACGCCGGGTACATATTGGTCAGCAGCAGCAGTAGCGGCAGCACCAGGGAGAATACGCTGATGATCCAGGGATACATGGTCCTGCGGGAGCAGAACATCAGCACCAGACACAGCGCCGTCAGCACCAGGGGCCCCATCACCGCGGCGTTCCGGGAGATCACCAGGGCAAATTCTCCGGTGGTCTGCAGGTCGATCCCCACCTGCTCCGGCAGATGCTCCGTGTTGTACTGGGCCAGCTGAACGGCCAAAACCAGCACCGGGATGGACAGCAGGACCTTGCGCATCCGCACCAGGTATGTAACCACCAGCTTGAAGGCGTGGCCCACGCCCCCAAAAAACGACCCCGCGGCGTCCAGACCCGGCTGGAGCCGCTCCCGGAAGGAGAGATATTTTTCTGTCATTGTGTTTCCGTCGCGCATAGGCCACCTCCGCGCCCAAACCGGGCTTCCCGCGTTTTTACTAGTATAGCACATTTTCCGGCAGAACGCAAGAGATAGAAATTGGAAGAAACGGTGAATTAGTCCGTTGTGTTGGACTGAATCTGTGATATCCTTGTGTCAGAAATTCACAAGGAGGTTTTTTCGATGAGACAGTCCGCAGCCCTTCGTTTCGAGCCCATGCCCGCCCTGCCTATGCGGGAGCCCATTCCCTTTCCCAACGCCGCGCCCAAGGTGAAGTGGAGCCACCGTCTCCTGGACGCCCTGCTGATGCTGGCCATTGCCGGCAGTGTGGCGGCGATCGTCGCCATGCTGCTGGTGCTCTAGCTCCGCCGGTTCTCCCGGTAGAGGATGGCCAGCCCCTTTAGCACCAGATCCTGGTCGTAGATCATGGGTGTGGCGCACAGAGGCGTCAGGAAGGGGGCGATGCCCCCGGTGGCGATGACCGTGGTCTTCTGCCCCAGCTCCGCCTCGATCCGGGCAACCATGCCGTCCAGCATGGAGGCAGCGCCCAGCAGGACGCCGCTGCGCATGGCGTCGATGGTGTTCCGGCCGATGACCCGTCTGGGCTTGTCCAGCTGGATGCCGGGCAGCAGGGCGGTGCGGCTCATGAGCGCGTCCAGGGAGATCTGAACGCCGGGGCAGATGCAGCCGCCGATGTGGGCACCGTTTTTATCCAGCACCGAGAAGGTGGTGGCGGTGCCCATGTCGATGAGGATCAGGGGCGGCTGGTGGCTTCTGAGGGCCGCCACATCCGCCGCCACCAGGTCCGCGCCGGTCTGGGCGGGGTTTTCCAGAAGAATGTTCAGCCCGGTTTTCAGCCCCGGGCCCACCACCAATGGGTGCTTGCCGGTGAGCTTTTCAATGGCGGCGCGGAAGTCGTTGAGCACCTGAGGCACCACACTGGCGATGATGGCGCCTTCGATCTGGCCGGGGGTAAGGCCGTTTACATCCAGCAGGATCTTCAGATCCACGCTGTACTGATCCGCGGTTTTCCCCGGCTCCGTCCTTAAGCGGGCCTGGAACCGGAGGGCGTCCCCTTCAAAGCCGCCCAGAACAATATGGGAGTTGCCGATATCCACCGTCAGGATCATGATTTTTCCTCCAAATCTTCCCGGGTCAGGACGGCGCAGCGGACGATGGAGCCATCCTTTGTTTCGATCAGTCCGGCGGTCCCGCCAAAGCCGCAGCTCCCCGGATTCAGCACCCAAAGCCCGTCGTTTTCCTGGCGGCACAGAGGCTCGTGGGTGTGCCCAAACAGCACCGCCTGGGCGTGGGCCTCCCGGGCGTCTTGGAGCAGCCGCCCCAGCCCCAGCTTAACATGCTGCATATGTCCGTGGGTCATGTAGAGCTTCACGTCGCCCACGGGGTAGCACAAAGTCATGGCTACAGAGCCCGGCACCCGGTACAGGTCGCAGTTTCCTGGCACCTGATGGACCACCAGATGGGGATTCTCCTCCGCCAGGACCTGCCCGTCGGCATAATAGTCTCCCAGGTGAATGATGGCGTCAGGCTTGATTTTAGCCACATAGGCCCGCATGGTGCGCAGCACCGAGTGGGAGTCGGACAGAACCAATATTCGCATGGAAGCGCCCCCTTTCTCCCTCTATGCACAGATTTTCCGCCCGAACGGCGGAAAAACGATTTGTATTCCTTTGAGGTGTCTTATTCTCCCGCCCGGCGGGCGGGAGAATAAAAACTAAGAATCAAAGTAATTTAGATGTCCTGGGCTATTATACCATGGAACGGCCCACCGCGCAATCCCAAAATCGATGAAAAAACCGGCGCCATTTCCGGCGCCGGTTTGTATTTGTCAGATGGCACGCTGGACCTTGTTGGAACGAAGGCATCTGGTACAAGCGTACACATGGCACGGCGTTCCATTGACGATGGCCTTGACGCGCTTGACATTGGGCTTCCATGCCCGGTTGGAGCGTCTGTGGGAGTGAGAGACCTTGATCCCGAAGGTCACACCCTTGCCGCAATAATCACACTTTGCCATTCCCGCACCTCCTATCCACACTGATTTGGCCCGCGCTTTTCAAAGCGCCCTAGTATGATACCAAAGTTTCGGAAAAAAAGCAAGTCTTTTTTCGCAATTTTTTATCTTTTTTGAAAATTTGATTGCTATTTTGCTTTTCAGCAGGTATAATAGCCCAGTAAGGCAGGGGGCGGAGGAACTATTTCTCTTTGCCGATCGGAATTTTGGGTGAAGGAAGGTCAAAATATGGTAGAGACCTACAGTGTTCCGCTGAAAACGCTGGTGCAGGCGTTTCAATTGGAAGTGGTCTACAGCGCCACCGACTATGGCTCCATCCGGCTGACGGTGGAGGACGTGGCCCGGCCCGGACTCCAGCTGGCGGGGTACTTTGACCATTTTGAACCCATGCGCCTCCAGGTCATCGGCAACGTGGAGGCCAGCTATCTGAGCAAGCTCACCGCCACCGAACGCACCCTGACCCTGGACCGGCTGTTTTCCTACAAATTCCCCGCGCTGCTCCTGTCCCGGAACCTAAAGGCCAGTCCGGAGCTGATGAACATCGCAAAAAAGCACAATGTCACCGTGCTGCGCAGCCCGGAGGCCACCAGCACCATCGTCTCCGCCATCATCACCTATCTGAAAGCCGCCCTAGCCCCCCGGATTACCCGCCATGGGGTGCTGATGGAGGTCTACGGCGAGGGCGTCCTCCTGGTGGGGGACAGCGGCATCGGCAAAAGCGAGGCCGCCGTGGAGCTGGTGAAGCGGGGCCACCGTCTGATCGCCGACGACGCTGTGGAGATCCGGAAGATCTCCGAGACCTCCCTGGTGGGCACTGCCCCGGAGCTGATCCGCAATTACATCGAGCTCAGGGGTATCGGCATCATCAACGTGGCCACCTTGTTTGGCGTGGGCGCCATCAAGCTGGAGAACGAGATCAATCTGGTGGTGAACGTGGTGCCCTGGAACAGCCAGGACGTGTACGACCGGCTGGGGCTGGAGGACCAGTACATGGACATTCTGGGGGTGAAGGTCCCCATGAACACCATTCCCATCACCCCGGGCCGGAATCTGGCCATCATTTTGGAGGTGGCGGCCATGAACAACCGGCAGCGGAAAATGGGCTACAACGCCGCCCAGGAGTTCACGGAGCAGATCAACCGGCACTTTGACCAGGATATTGGAAAGACGCTGTTGTAATGAAGGAATTGACCATCGGTCCCAACGACGCGGGCCAGCGTCTGGACCGCTTTTTGAGCAAGGCGGTGCCGTTGCTTCCCGCTTCCCTGGCCCAGAAGTACATCCGCCTGAAACGGATCAAGCGCAACGGCGCCCGGGCGGAGCGGGACACCCGGCTGGAGACTGGGGACGTGTTGCAGCTTTATATCAACGACGAGTTTTTTGAGACCCCCCGGCAGGACAACGCCTACCTCACCGTGACGAGTCCCCGGCTGAACCTGGTGTACGAGGACGAAAACATCCTGCTGGCGGACAAGCGCCCGGGTTTGGCGGTCCATCCCCACGACGGGGCGGAGTATGGCCGGACCCTGATCGACCACATCCAGGCCTATCTGTATCAGAAGGGGGAGTGGCGGCCGAGAGGGGAGAACGCCTTTGCCCCGGCGCTGTGCAACCGGATCGACCGGAACACCGGGGGCATCGTGATCGCCGCGAAAAACGCGGAGGCCCTGCGGATCCTCAACCAGAAGATCAAGGACCGGGAGCTGGAAAAGGCCTACCTCGCCATTGCGGAGGGGACCCCCAAGCCCCGAGAGGGATCGCTGACCGGGTATCTTTTCAAGGATTCAGTGAAAAACCGGGTCTTTATCACGGATAAGCCCCAGCCCGGTGCCAAGAGCTGCCGGACGGACTACCGGGTTCTGGAGAGTCGGAACGGTCTGTCTTTAGTGGAGTGCCGCCTGATTACCGGCAGGACCCATCAGATCCGGGCCCAGTTCGCCCACGCCGGCCACCCCCTGCTGGGGGACGGGAAATACGGGAAGCTGGACAAGCGGTTTGACCGGAATTATCAGGCCCTGTACGCCTACCGGCTGGCCTTCCGCTTTTTGACCCCCGGCGGCCCCCTCCAGTACCTGGACGGCCAGGCGTTTCAGGTGGAAAAAGTGGATTTTGTGGAGGAATATTTCCCGGGATTTTCCATGAAACGGGCAAAAAAAGAAGATAAGTAGCATAAACACAAGGAAAAGGCCGCCGGTTCAACTGGCGGCCTTTTAGGCTCCTTAAAATTGTCTGCTGCCCACGCTTTTCCGCACCAGCGCCCTCTTGAGCCGGGCCTCGGCCAGGCGCAGGTCCGCGTCGGAGGCGGATTTGTTGGCCAGGACCGTTTTGGCCCGCTTTTCCGAGGCCTCCGCCCGGGGCACGTCGATCCGGTCCGCCCATTCGAAGGTGGTGGGCACCAGGGTCACGCCCTGGCTTGTGACGGAGAGCATCCCGCCGATGCAGGCGGCGTAGCGCCGCTGACCGTCCGTGACGATCACCGCCCGGCCCATGCCCAGGGGGGCCACGCAGGGCAGATGCCCCGCCAGGATGCCCATGTCCCCGCTGGTGGTGCGGACGATCAGCTCCTCCGCCTGGCCGTCGAACAGCAGCCCGTCGGGGGTGACGATTTTCAGGGGAAAGGAGGTCATGCCTGATCCCTCCGGTACTTTTCCACTACCTCGTCGATGGTGCCGGCGAAGAGGAAGTAGGACTCGGGGATCTGGTCGTGCTTGCCCTCGATGATCTCCCGGAAGCCCCGAATGGTCTCCTTCAGAGGCACATACTTGCCCTGGTAGCCGGTGAACTGCTCCGCCACGGTGAAGGGCTGGGACAGGAATCGCTGAATTTTCCGGGCCCGGGCCACGGTCAGCTTGTCCTCCTCGCTGAGCTCGTCCATACCCATGATGGCAATGATGTCCTGCAGCTCCTTGTACCGCTGCAAGATCCGCTGGACGCCCCGGGCGGTCTCATAGTGGTCCCGGCCCAGAATTTCCGGGGTCAGGATCCGGGAGGTGGAGCTCAGGGGGTCCACCGCCGGGTAGATGCCCAGGGAGGCAATGCCCCGGTCCAGGGCGGTGGTGGCGTCCAGATGGGCGAAGGTAGTGGCGGGCGCCGGGTCGGTGTAGTCGTCCGCCGGGACGTAGACCGCCTGGACGGAGGTGATGGAGCCGGCCTTGGTGGAGGTGATCCGCTCCTGGAGAGCGCCCATTTCCGTGGCCAGGGTGGGCTGGTAGCCCACGGCGGAG
>CANRQC010000068.1 GCA_947632695.1 uncultured Oscillospiraceae bacterium
GATTAGATAATTCCGGCATGGCCGTCGCCATGCCGGAATTTTTCGGGGGGACTTCTGTTCCTGGGGTTGTGGGGGCTTTTATTCCTGGGCGGCCTGACGGGCCCGGCGCAGCTGCTCCCGGACAGAAATCACCTCCGCCGCGTACCCCCGCTGGGTGAGCCAGTCCTCCACCCGCTCCCAGGCCTCGGCTTCCCGGTCGTGGCGCCCCTGCGCCCGCCAGCAGTAGGCCATGGCGTACAGCGCGTCCAGGCACTCCGGGTCCAGCTCCAATGCCTGCTGCCAATGCTGGAACGCCTCCTCGTACCGGCAAAGCTCCTTGCAGGAATCTCCGGCGTAGATGTGGATCAGGGTCTCCGGCGTGCCGGCATCCGCCGCCGCCGGGGAGGCCTCCAGCACGGCTTCATATTCCCCGGCGTTGTACAGGGCGGCCAGCAGCGCCAGATGGTTTTCCGGATCCTGGGGATCCGCTTCCAGGGCCGCCCGGGCCTCCTCCAGGTCCTGGCCGCTCCGACCGATCTGGGAACGCAGGTAGCTGCGCTGGAGCCGGGTCCGCTGGGTCACGATGTCCCGCTCCGGGCTGGACAAGATTTTGTCGTACTGGGCCAGGGCCCGGTCCCGGCAGTAGTACATGTGGTACTCGTACAGCACCCCGTAGGACCGCTCATCGTCCCGGGTGAAGCTGCCGCTGGCGAAGAGCTTCCGAAATTCCGCGTCGGCGCGGATAAAATCGTCCTGGTCCCGGCTGGCCTCGTACACCGCCAGGAGCCGCTGAGCGTCATTGTCGTACACCGCCCGCTCCGGGGAAAACAGCTCGTCGATGGTGACGCCGAAAAACGCCGCGATTTTGGGCAGCATCATGGTGTCCGGCAGGGTAACGCTGGTTTCCCATTTGCTCACCGCCTGGAAGGTGACATTCAACGCCTGGGCGATTTGCTCTTGGGTAAGGTGTTTGGCATCCCGGAGCCGTTTGATGTTGCGTCCAATATTGGTTTGTTCCATTTTTGTTCCATCCTTTCGGTTTTAATGGCTTTATTGTAGCGCATTTTTAAGAATAAGCAATCACTTATCCAGCGAAGTGGATTCGCCTGCCGGTTGAACCCGTTTTTGCTGCCGCCGCGATTTTGACGCGAAAACCGGGCGAAAAGCAGACGCTTTTCGCCCGGTTCTAACTCTCTAATGGGGCCTTTATTTTGCCGACAGGTCCACGCACCGGCGCAAAATGGTGTATTCCGGCACCTGCCGGGGCAGCCGGATGTAGAATTTGCTCTGGGGATTGCGGGGCGTGTCCAGGGGGGCGCCCTCCTCGTCGGTCATGCCCTCCGCCGTCAGGGGGAAGGGCCGCAGGTCAGGGCCCACCGCCTCCAGGGCGTCGCCCCGGGTGAACTTGTTCCGCAAACTGCACAGGGCCAAGCCTGTTTCGTCGCACCGCTCCACAATGGCCGCCACCTGCCACTCCCGGAGATACCGGGCGCTCTGAGTGTACTGCCCCGGGGTACCGAAGTAGAACCCAGTGGAGTAGACCCGGTGGGAAATATGCTCCACCTCGTCCCGCCACACCGGATCCAGGGGCTGCCCCGCCGCCGCCGCGTCGATGCCGTGGCGGTAGGCCCCGGTGACCACGGCGGTGTAGTAGGCGGATTTGGCCCGGCCCTCCAGCTTGACGCAGTCCACCCCGGCATCCATCAGCTCCGGAAGGTGGTCGATCATGCACATATCCCGGGAGTTTAAGATGTAGGCGCCCTGTTCGTCCTCATAGACGGGGAAATACTCTCCCGGCCGCTTTTCCTCCATCAGGGCGTATTGGTAGCGGCAGGGCTGGGCGCACTGGCCCCGATTGGCGTCCCGGCCGGTCATGTAGTTGCTCAGCACACACCGGCCCGAATAACTGACGCACATAGCCCCGTGGGCGAAGGTCTCGATCTCCAATTCCTTCGGGGTCTTGGCACGGATTTCGGCAATTTCCGCCAGGCTCAGCTCCCGGGCCAGCACCACCCGGGCCGCGCCCAAGTCAAACCAGGCCCGGGCGGTCTGAAAGTTCGCCACCGACTGTTGGGTAGAGACGTGGCGGGCGCACCGGGGGGCGTATTTTTTCGCCAGGGTGAAGGCACCCAGATCCGCCAGGATCAGGGCGTCCGCGCCGGCGTCCTGCAAAAACGCCAGGTATTCCGGAAGCCGCTCCGCCTCGCTGTTTCGGGGCATGGTGTTCACGGTGACGTGGACCTTCACCCCCCGGCTGTGGGCGAAGGCGATGGCCCGGGGCAGCTCCTCCGCCGGGAAATTCCCGGCGAAGGCCCGCATCCCAAATTGGGTCCCCGCTAAATAGACCGCGTCGGCCCCGTAGCGCGCCGCCATGTTCAGCCGCTCAGCGTCCCCGGCGGGGCTCAATAGCTCCAGCTTTCCCATTAGTCTTCCTGTTCGCTCAGGGAATCCAGGAACGCCTGGTGTTCCGAGGCGGTCTCGGAGAAGTGGTGCCGCTGGGCGTCGGGATCGTAGGCGTAGTAATAGTAATCCGTTTCCTGGGGCGTCAGGGCGGCGTTCAGGCTGGACTGCCCCGGATTGCAGATGGGGCCGGGGATCAGGCCCTCGTGGGTGTAGGTGTTGTAGGGGGAATCCATGGTCAGATCCTCCTGAGTCAGCTCCTCCACCTCTCGGCCCTGGAGCATCAGGGCGTAGTACAGCGACGCGTCGATGTTCAGCGTGGGGTAGTCCTCCGGATGGGTCAAACGGTTGTAGATCACCGAGGAGATGGTGTAGCTCTCGTCCACTCCGGCGGTCTCCCGCTCGATCAGGGAGGCGATGATGGTGATCTCCCGGACGGTCAGCTTGTGGGTCTCCACATATTCCTCGCTCATTCCCGCGTCCAGCAGCCGCTGGGCGTAGGTCTCCTGAATTTCCGCCAGACGTTCCTTCATCAGATCGGTAAACCGGGCGTCATAGTCGTCCAGCATTTTTTTCAGCACCCGGCCGGGCTCGTCGTCGGTGTAGAATTGGTAGGTGTCCGGGTACAGATAGCCCTCCAGGCAGTATTTGTCGCCCCGTTCCACTCCTTCCAGGAACCAGTAGCCCTCCATACCGCCGGAGCCGGCGTAGTCGCCCAGGTCGCCGGTGGCGGCGTACTGCTCCAGCTGCTCTACGGTGCAGACATTCTCCGATTCCAGCAGGGCGAAGATCTGACGGCAGTTGTAGCCCTCGGGGATGACGACCTCCACCACCTGGCGGGTCTCCGCCTCCTCGGCCATGAAGTCAATGAGGGCGTTGTAGTCGTACCGGGTGTTCAGCGTGAAGGTGCCGGAGGCGATATCCTGCCGGGCGTCGGTGAACTCAGCGTAGAACTGAAACAGCTGGGGATAGCGGATCAGCCCCGCCTTTTGGAGCTTTTCCGCGATGGCGGGAATGTCGTCGCTGTCCTGGATGGTGACCTGCACCTCCCGGTCTCCCCGGCCAAAGGCCAGCACGTCGGCGGCGCAGACCCAGATGGTCCGGCCCAGGGCCACACCGATGGCCAGGGCAATGGCCAGCCATACCGCCGTGGCCAAAATATGGGGAATGCCCAGCAAACCGTACCCCGGCTTGTGGCCGGGACGGCGCTTGGCGGGCGGGGATTTCCGCCGACGGGACGGCTCCCTGGTGGGCTCTTGGGAAGGCGCGGGCTCGTCGTCGAACACCGCGGCTAGACCGCCGCCGTCGCCAAAGGTATCCCGGTACTCCTCATCTCGGAAGGGTTCCCCGGTTTCCGGGTATTCCGGCTCCGTGGGCTCCTCCGGTTCCTCCTGCCCGGCTTCCTCTTCGGCCTGCATTTCCTCGGACACTTCCCGCATGATCTGCTCCAGCTCCATGTCCTCCGGATTCGTCAGCCCGGCGGCGGAAACTGCCTGCTCATCCGGGCCAATCTCCTCTCCCATCTCCGTGGGATCAAGAAAATCGTCCAGCCAGTGGTTTTCCTGGTTGGGATCGTTGGGTCTTTCCATGGTGATTCCTCCTTCAGCGCAGGACGATCTGCCGCGCCACGGCCTGGGCTGCCGCTTCGCCCTTCAGCGCCGCGACCAGTGCCAGAGCAAAGGGTACGGCGCACCCGGCGGAGGCGGCGGTGATGACCCGTCCGCTGCGGACGCAGGGGGCGCTTTCGTTGACATTGGCCGCGCCCATCTGATCCTCGAAGCCGGGATAGCAGACGCACTCTGCCCCGTCGGTGATGCCGAGACTGGCCAGCACCGTGGGCCCGGCGCAGAGGGCGGCGGCAAAGGCCCCTCTGTCATAGACTGCCCGAATGGCCTCCAGCGCCTTAGGGCAGCCCAAAATCGAGGCAACGCCGCCCCGGCCCCCGGGGACCACGATCATCTCCGCCTGCTCCGGGTCCAGCTGGGAGAGCGACAGGTCCGCCCGAACCACGATGCCGTGACTGCCCGTCACGTCCCGACCGGCCAGCGCCACGGTCGCCGCCTCCACCCCAGCCCGGCGGAGCAGATCCACAGGGGTCACGGCCTCGATCTCCTCAAAGCCGGTCCCCAGCAGCACATAAACCATTTATTGTCCCTCCAAACACGCCAATACATGGCCGTAGATCTCCCCGTGGATGTCCTCCACGGAGCGCATGACCCCGTTTTTCACGCACTCCACCACCGTCCAGCCGTAGTACCCGGCCGCCTCTCGGCCGCACTCCCTGCAGGCGGCGAGATAGGTCCCGTCCTGCTCGTGAATGTCGGCGTGGGTGTGGGTGTCCGCCTCCCGGCGGCGAAGGAGCTGTTCCGTAAACGCCGTGGGCATATCCAGGTACAGCGTCAGATCCGGCCTGGGCAGCTCCAGACGGCGGTACTCAAAGTCGTAAAGCCACTGCAAAAACGTCCGCCGCTCCGGCCCCGTGACCTTCACCGCTTGGTGGACGGCGTTGGAAGTGGTGTACCGGTCGGATAGCACCATGCCGCCGCCCCGGTAGTATTCCCCCCAGTCTAAGCGGAAGGAGCAGAACCGGTCCACGGCGTAAAACGCCGAGGCGGCATAGGGATTGACGGAAGCGGGATCGGCGCCGAAGTCTCCGTTCAGGTACATTTTCAGCAGAGCGGAGCTGGGCTGATCGTACCTGGGAAACACGATGTGCCGGAAATCCCGTCCTTCTCTTTCCAGCCGCTGAGACAGCAGCCGGAACTGGGTGGATTTTCCTGAACCGTCGGTGCCCTCGATCACGATTAGCTTGCCCATTTTTTGACCTCCCTGCCGAAACATTTTATCCATCATACCACATTTCCCGCCCTTTGTCCACCGCCTGCGCGGGGGGATTTTCTTAAATTTCTATAAACGCGAGTTGCAAAACCGGGAAAAACCTGCTAGAATAAAGAAAAACCATCAAAGGAACGAGCGTATGGAGCAAATGACCTTTTCCGACCTGGGTATTTCCCAGGAAATTTTACAGGCCCTGGAGAAAAAGGGCTACGGCTATCCCACCACCGTGCAGCGGGAGGCGATCCCGCCGTTTCTGGCCTGGAAGGACGTGATTGCCAAGGCCCCTACGGGCACCGGCAAGACCTTCGCCTTTGGGATCCCCATGATCGAGCACATCGACCCGGAAAACCGGCAGGTCCAGGGGCTGATCCTGGCCCCCACCCGGGAGCTGGCCCTCCAGATCGGGGAGGAGCTGCGGGACCTGTTGATCCTCCGGCCTGAGATCCGGGTGGCGGTGTACTACGGCGGCACCCGGATCCGTGGGGAGATCCGTCAGATGGAGAAAAAGACGCCCCATATCCTGGTGGCCACCCCAGGCCGGCTCCTGGACCACTGCAAGCGGGGCAGCGTCAGCCTGGACAGCGTGAAGACCCTGGTTCTGGACGAAGCGGACCGGATGCTGGACATGGGCTTTTTCAAGGACGTGACCCGGATCGTGGAGCGGTGCCGGAACCGGACCAACATGGGCCTGTTCTCCGCCACCATCTCCCAGGAGGTGATGACCGTCTCCTGGATGTACCAGCGGGACGAGGTGGAGATCACCGTGGAGCCGGAGCTGGAGGACCGGCCGGATATCGACCAGTATTATATCACCGCCCCCTCCTTCCTGGAGAAGGCCGACGCCACCCTCCGGCTGATCCGGGGCCAGGGCTTTGAGCGGGTGCTGATCTTCTGCAACACCAAGCACGTCTGCCAGCGGCTGTGCGACGAGTTCCAGCGGGAGGGGCTGGACTGCCGGTGCCTCCACGGGGACATTCGCCAGGACAAGCGGGAGAAGACCATGCAGCAGTTCCGGGACGGCAAGCTCCCGGTGCTGATCGCCACCGACGTGGCCTCCCGGGGCATCGACGTGGACGATGTGGAGTGCGTCATCAATTACGACGTGCCCAAGGAGAACGAATACTATATCCACCGCATCGGCCGGACGGGCCGGGCCAAGAAGAAGGGCGCCGCCTACTCCATCGTGGGCAACTTCCCGGAGAAGGCCAAGCTGGACGAGATCGCGAAGTATTCTCACTATCAGATCCGCCCCATGGTCCTGGAGGCCGACGGCACCCTGACCCCCGGGCCGGAGGAGACCCCGGCCCCGGCCCGCAGAAGGCGATGACGAACCGGGAGCGGGGCTTTCTCCTGCTGGGAAGCTCCCTGGGGACGGAGGATCGGCGGCCATTGTCGGACCGGGAGCTGACCAGGATCGCCCAGCGGGCCCGGTCCCTTCCACGGGGCGATGAGGACCGGGAGCTGACGGAGAAGGACCTGACCGCCCTGGGCTATTCCCCGGAGGAGGCGGACCGGATCCTGGGGCTGCTGTCAGATGGGCCGCTTTTGGAATACTATGTACACAGGGGGCTGCGGGCCGGCTGCCGGCCCCTGACCCGGGTCAGCCCCGGCTATCCCGTGATCCTCCGCCGCCGGCTGGGCCTGACCGCCCCGGGGTGCCTGTGGTATCGAGGGGACCTGGCGGCGCTGGAAATGTCCCGGATCGCCCTGGTGGGCAGCCGGGACCTGGCGGATGCCAACCGAGCCTTCGCCCAGGCGGTGGGCCGGGCGGCGGCGGAGCAGGGCTTCGCCCTGGTCTCCGGCAACGCTCGGGGCGCGGACCGGGCGGCCCAGGAGGCTTGCCTGGCGGCAGGCGGCTGGGTCATCAGCGTGGTGGCGGACCGGCTGGACCGGCAGCGGATGGGGAAGCGCCTATTGTACCTGTCGGAGGATGGGTACGACCGGGACTTTTCCGCCCAGCGGGCCATCCACCGGAACCGGGTGATCCACGCTTTGGGCCTGGGCGTCTTTGTTGCCCAGGCGACCTGGAACCGGGGCGGCACCTGGAGCGGCGCGACAGCCAATCTCCGGGGGAGGTGGAGCCCGGTGTTCTGCTATGCGGACGGCTCCCGGGCGGTGGAGGCTCTGAGCGCCATGGGGGCGAAGGCCGTTTCCCCGGAGAATCTGCGTAATATTCGGCAATTACTACAAATCGAGTCCATTTCTCTTGACCAATGATGTGCAAAACCATCATTGGTCAATTTTTGTAAAATATTTGTTGAAATCTATACACGAATATGGTACAATAAAAATCGTTCGGGCTACCTGCCCGTGGAAAGGAAATGCTTATGTGCGGAATCGTTGGGTACGCGGGGAAAAATCAGGCCGCTCCGGTGCTGCTGGAGGGCCTGAGCAAGCTGGAGTACCGGGGCTATGACTCGGCGGGGATCTGTGTCTACACCCCCGAGGGCCTCCGGGTGGAGAAGGCCAAGGGCCGTCTGTCCGTCCTCCGGGAGAAGCTGGATGACGGGAAGGCCATCACCGGCCAGGTAGGCATCGGCCATACCCGGTGGGCCACCCATGGCGCTCCCTCGGACCTGAACAGCCATCCCCATCTTTCGGACTCGGGGAAGATCGCCGTGGTGCACAACGGGATTATTGAGAATCAGGCCCGGCTCCGGGCCCGTCTGGAGAGCCAGGGGATCCACTTCCGCTCCGAGACGGACACGGAGGTGATCTCCAACCTGATCGGCTATTATTACGACCAGACCCCGGACTTTATTTCCGCCGTCCGGCAGGCCATGGCCCGGCTGGAGGGCAGCTTTGCCCTGGCCATCCTCTGCGCCGACCGGCCGGGGACGGTGATCGCCGTGAAGAAGGATTCGCCCCTGATCTTCGGCTTTGGGGAGGGGGAGAATTTTGTGGCCTCCGACGTGCCCGCCATTTTGAAGCACACCCAGACCGTGGCCTACCTGGACGACGGGGACATGGCGATTTTCGACGCGAATCACGCCGTCTTTCTGGACGCCGCCGGGGATCCCCTGGAAAAAAAGCGGGAGCACATCGCCTGGGACGTGTCCGACGCGGAGCGGGGCGGCTACGACCACTTTATGCTCAAGGAAATTTTCGAGCAGCCCAAGGCCCTCCGGGACGCCATTTTTCCCCGGCTCAAGGACGGCAAGGCGGTGCTGGAGGGGCTGGAGCTGGACCGGGACTACCTGAAAAGTCTGCGGAAGATCTATCTGGTGGCCTGCGGCTCGGCCTACTATGTGTCGGTGGTGGCGAAATACACCATTGAAAAGGCCTGCCGCATCCCCACGGAGGCGGTGATGGCCTCGGAGTTCCGCTATTCCGACCCGGTGGTGGATGAAAGCAATTTGGTGATCATCATCAGCCAGTCCGGGGAGACGGCGGACACCCTGGCCGCCCTCCGGGAGGCCAAGCGCCGGGGGGCGAAGACCCTGGCCATCGTCAATGTGGTGGGCTCCGCCATTGCCAAGGCGGCGGATCAGGTGATGTACACCTGGGCGGGGCCGGAGATCGCCGTGGCTACCACCAAGGCCTTTTCCAACCAGCTGGCGGCGGTGTACCTGCTGACGCTCCACATGGCCGGCGCCCTGGGCACCATCTCTCAGGAGGAGTACGATTCCCTGGCCGCCGCCCTGGCGGCGCTGCCCGACGCGGTGGAGCGGGTGCTGAGCCCGGAGAATCTGAAAAAGTGCCAGTACCTGGCCAGCCGGTACTGCGGGCGGCACGACGCCTTTTACATTGGCCGAAATATCGACAGCGCCGTGTGCCTGGAGGGCAGCCTGAAGCTCAAGGAGGTGGCCTACCTCCACAGCGAGGCCTATCCCGCCGGCGAGCTGAAGCACGGCCCCATCTCCCTGATCGAGAACGGCACCCTGGTGATCAGCGTTCTGACTCAGAAGGAACTTTATGAGAAGATGATCAGCAATATGGTGGAGGTAAAGAGCCGGGGCGCCTATCTGATGGGTCTGACGACTTACGGCAATTACAGCATCGAGGATACCGCGGATTTCAGCGTGTTCGTACCGAAGATCGACCAGCGGTTTGCGGCGAGCCTTGCGGTGGTTCCCCTTCAGCTGATGGGCTATTATGTGAGTCTGGCGAGGGGGCTGGATGTGGATAAACCCAGGAACCTTGCCAAGAGCGTGACCGTAGAGTAAGCGGGTTTGGGGTTTGATCCGAGGGGGAAAGTTTGATCCTGAGATTCAAAATGCCCTGACCGGCGGCTTTAGGACAGGGGACGGATATAGGAGGCGCTGGAAATAGAATGTTCCGGCGCCTTTTTAGATACCTGTCGGACAAGGGCCGAAAGGAAGAGACCGAAAGGAAGAGACCAAAGAAAGAGGCCAAAAAGGAAAAGGCTGGAAGGAAAAGGCTGGAAGGAAAAGGCTGGAAGGAAAAGGTTGGAAGGAAAAGGCCAAAGGAAAAGGCCCAAGGAAGAGACAAAAGAAAGAGAAAATAGGCCTGTGTGATGACAGGAGAGACGGTATTTTGCGGGAGGTAATAAAATGAAGGTGATCGTGATCCCGGATGTTCATTTAAAGCCCTGGATATTTGACGAGGCGGAGCGGATCATGCGGAAAAACAAGATAGAGACTGCGGTGTGCCTGGGAGACATTGCGGACGACTGGATGAAGACCTTCCAGATCGGTGCGTATGAAGAGACCTACGAGCGGGCCATCCAATTTGCGGAGAAGCACAAGACCTCCCAGTGGGTCTATGGGAACCACGATCTCTGCTATCAGTTAAATTACCGGGAGACCGGCTATTCGGTGATGGCCTCCAGGACCGTGTGCGAAGAGATGGAGAAATTAGAAAAGACGCTGTCGGACAGCGGCCGGGAGATCACCTTTGTCAGGAGGATCGGCCGGGCCGTCTTTTCCCACGGCGGCCTTTCGGAGGACTTTGCGGCGGAAATAATGGAGAAGGAGAGCGGCAGTCTGTCCATCGGGAGTCCGGAGGAACTTGATGCGCTGATCGGGCAGATCAACAGTCTTCCGAAGTACCGCCTCTGGAGGGACGATTCTCCGATCTGGTTCCGGCCCCAGTATGAATTTGGGGCCCT
>CANRQC010000069.1 GCA_947632695.1 uncultured Oscillospiraceae bacterium
CTGCTGAACGGCGTCCTCCGGGACGAGTGGGGCTTCCAGGGCATGGTCCTCACCGACTGGTACGGCTCCTATGGCTATCAGCTGACCATGGACAGCGTGCTGGGCGGCAATGATATGATGCTGGGCTTTGGCTCCAACGCCCGCACCGCCATTGAGAACCCCGACTCTCCCACCATGGTGAAGGCTCTGCGGCAGGCCAGCAAGAATATCATGTTCACCATCGTCCGCAGCGGCAACTATACCATGGAGGATTACAACGGCGGGCTGGACAAGATGACCACCATGTTTATCCTCATCGATGTACTCACGGCGGTCGTGGTCATTGCCATCCTGGCGATCCTGATCCTCCGCTACCGCAAGAAGCACTACGCCAAGGGCTGAACGGGGAAAAGAACCTCCTGTGAAAACACTTCTCTCACACTTCCAAGCGGCGAGGGCCGGGCTCGACGGCCCGGCCTCCGTCCTATTCCAACAACTGCCTTGAATGCGGTTTTTTGCCAGCATTACATGAGAATCCATCAAAAAAGTATTTGATGATCGTTCCGGCATGAATTATAATTAGATAGAGAATGGAGAGGGATTCAATGAATCTTTATCTTTTGGATAACGGCTATATGGAAGGCAGCTGCCGGATCTTTTACCGGGAGGGGGAATACGCGGGCGCTCCGCGGATCACATTCCCCGTCAACTGCTATCTGATCCGGACAGACGACGGCAAAAACCTGCTGTTTGACACCGGGGTGTGGCCGGGCGGTATCCGCGCCAAAACCGACAGCTGCCGGTATCAGACCCGGGAGCAGACGGTAGAGGCCCAATTGGCGCTTTTGGGCCTGACGCCCGGGGACATCGACGGGGTGCTTTTGTCGCACCTGCATTACGACCATGCCGGCGGGCTGTTCCTTTTTGCCGGGAAGGACTTCTATGTTTCTCGCCGGGAATACGCCCTGGCGACTGGGAAAAACCCGCCCGCTGCCTATGTACCGGCGGACTACGCGGTCCCAGGCCGCTGGCATCTGCTGGACGGGGACGGAGAGATCTTCCCCGGTGTGGAAGCGGTGATGCTGCCGGGCCATACGCCGGGCATGATGGGTCTGCTGCTCCGGCTGTCCGGTCGCACGGTTCTTCTGCCCCAGGACGCGGTGTACGCGGCAGACAACTATTTCCCCGCCTGTATGCTGCCGGGCTTATTGGACGATGAGTCCGCCTACCGGGCCTCCCTGGAAAAGCTCCGCAGACTGCAGCAGGAGACAGGCGCGGAGCTGATCTTCGGGCATGACGCCGCCCAGAGGGTAGGGCTGCCTTTGGCGCCAGCCCGGATTGAATGAGGGCAAAAGGATGAAACAGACCAGGTTCCTCTTGCTGGCCCTGCTTCTGCTGGCGCTGACGGCCTGCGGCGGCAAGGACGCACCGACAGCATCCACAGAAGCGGCAATGATCGAAACAACCGAGGCGGAAGCTCCGGCAGAATCAAAATTTGAGGAGGAGAATACCTTGAAAATGACCATTGGTGACACAACCGTGACGGTAGCGTGGGAGCGCAACGAGTCTGTCGCCGCCCTGAAGGAATTGGTAAAGGACCATCCACTTACGGTGCAGCTATCCATGTACGGCGGCTTTGAGCAGGTAGGCCCCCTGGGGACGGAGCTGCCCCGGAGCGATGTGCAAACCGTGACCCAGGCCGGGGACGTCGTGCTGTATTCCGGCAACCAGATCGTGGTGTTCTACGGCTCCAACTCCTGGGCTTACACGCGGCTTGGACATATTACGGACAAGACCGCTGAGGAGCTGACGGCGCTTCTTGGGAACGGGGACGTCACGCTCACCTTGTCGGCAGAATAATAGAGATCCTTTACGGAGGTACTTATGGAATATCGTACATTACCCCACGGCGGCGAAAGAATCAGCGTGATCGGACTTGGCGCGGGAAGCCTTTCCGGCACAAAAGAGGAAATGGTCGCTGTTTTGAATGCGGCCATGGAAAACGGGATCAACTACTTTGACCTGGCTCCTTCGGTGGAAGCGCCATGGTATGCCTATGGGGAGGCGTTCGCCGGGCGGCGGGAGAGAATCCTGACCCAAATGCACTTCGGCGCCATCTACAAGGGCGGAAAATACGGCTGGACAAGAAACCTCGCCGAGATCAAAGCGCAGATCTCCTGGAATCTGAAGCTGCTCAAAACGGACTACACCGACATGGGGTTTATCCACTGCGTGGATGATGAAGAAGACCTGGACGACGTAATGAACGGCGGACTGTGGGAGTATATGAAATCCCTTAAGGTGGACGGGACCATCCGCCACCTGGGCTTTTCCTCCCACAATCCCGCTATCGCCAGACAGATCCTCGATACCGGGCTTGTGGACCTGTTCATGTTCAGCATCAACCCGGCCTACGACTATCAAAAGGGCGAATATGCCATTGGCGAGGCGGCGGAGCGGGCCGCGCTGTACCGGGACTGCGAAAAAATGGGCGTGGGCATCTCGGTGATGAAGCCCTTCGCCGGCGGGCAGCTTCTGGACGCCAGACGTTCTCTTTTCAAGCGGGCCCTCACCCATACCCAGTGCATCCAGTATGCCCTGGACCGCCCGGGGGTGGTGACGGTGCTTCCGGGCGTCCGCGACATGGAGGACCTTCAAACCGTGCTGGGCTATGTGAACGCCTCGCCGGAGGAACGGGACTACTCCGTGATCGGGGCGTTTACGCCCCAGGACGCCGACGGGATCTGCGTCTACTGTAACCACTGTCAGCCCTGCCCCATGGGGCTGAACGTGGGGCTCATCAATAAGTATTATGACCTGGCCCTGGCCGGGGACGAGATGGCGAAGGGCCACTATCAAAAGCTGCCTGTCCACGCAAGCGACTGCATCCAGTGCGGCCACTGTGAGCGCCGCTGCCCCTTCCATGTAAAGCAAGAGGCGCGGATGCAAGAGATCGCCCGCTATTTTGGGAAATAGTAGGCAGAATTTATTCGTTCTAAGGCGAAGCGGATCATTGCTGCCGCAAGGATGAAGTCAAAGCAGGAACATGAACGCTTCCGCAAAAACAAACTCCCCCGCTGATTTCTCTTGATAAACAAGTTTTTGACAAACTGACGCGCCCTCCGGAAATTTCCGGAGGGCGCATTTATATCAAAAATCGGACTCTTTGGGCTCTTACTCCGCGTCGGGCTGCTGGCCGTCGTGGGCCAGCCACTTGCATTCGGTCAGCTCCATATCGGTAAACACCGCCCGGAAGGAGGAATCCTCCGGGCTACAGGCGTAGACGCCGAAGCGGATCCGCCCCTGGGCCTCCCACATATGGCACACCCGCATCTGGCTGAAATGGACCCCGTCGGTGGAGCACTCGATGCAGAAATCGTCCTGCCGTCGGCTGAGGCGGTACCACATGGAGCGAACGGAAGCGTCGATGGCGGTGGTGGCCCAGTCGGAGTAACCATGGTTCGTGGCCACGCTGCCCAGGTGCTGGAAGGTCTCGTTTTCGTACTCGATGGAGCCCTTCAGCCAGTTTTCGCTGTCCAGGTACATCACCACGCCGCACTGGTCGAACCGGTGCTTGCTCTCAAAGGTGGTCTTGACCTGGAAGGAGAAGAACTGCTCCTCCGTCTCCATTTGGAAGACCGGGGCGTTGTCGTTGCGGAAGTGATAATAGGTGCGCTGCCACAGATCCGTGTGGGGCGCGGTGATCACTTCCAGCCCTTCCTCCAGAAGCGCGTAACTCTTGGGCTGACGAGTCCATTGAAATTGCCGCAGATCCAACATATTGCTTCCTCCTTACAGTTCGCCGGTACCGGCGTATTTTCTAAACGTAAAATTCCGCCCCGTCGTCCAGGCGCAGGCAGGCCAGGGCCTTCACCGGAAGCGCATGGCCGCAGCCGCAGTCGATATCGATATAGCCCGGGGTGTGGAGAATGGTCAGCCGCTCTCCACGAGACGCCATGCGCAAAACATAAGCGTCTTCCAGGGCCTCCTCCACCAGCAGACTCAGCACCGGGGTATGCCCGATGATCAGCCGCCGCCCAGGGATGGGATTGGGGGTGTCCAGCGTGGGCCGGCCCCAGACCCGGTCGTGGACATTCTCTCCAGGGAAGCCGTGGACCAGGTAGAAGTCCCGCTCCCCCACCCGGACCTCCAAAAAGGCGGGCAGGGCCTTGAGATAGCGCAGTAGATCCTCCCGCTGCCCGTCGGAAAGCGCGGCCAGCCCCGCCAGCGTAGGGGCGTTGCCGTTGCGGGCCCAGCGGCGGTGGTCCTGCTCTGTGGCGTTTGGGTCAAAGCACTGCAGGCACATGTACTCGTGATTTCCCAGGAGCATGACCATATTGGGCGTCCTCCGGATCCGTTCCAGCAGCTCCACCCCCGCCGGGCCCCGGTCCACCACATCCCCCAGAATGTAGAGGGTGTCGCTTTCTGAAAAGCCGACGGTCTCCAGCATTTTGTCGAACCGGTCCGCCTCGCCGTGGATATCCGAAATCACATAGCTTGCCATCTTGATCTCCTGAGTATAAGATAAGCGGCATTTTCTCAGGGAAAATGCCGCTTTTGGAGCGGGTGACGAGGCTCGAACTCGCTACCTCCACCTTGGCAAGGTGGCGCTCTACCGGATGAGCTACACCCGCGGGACCAAAGAAATTATATCAAAAAATCCCGGTTTGTCAATACCCCTTTTGACAAATTCTTCCCGCGGGTGTGAAAAACAAAATATGCTACTCCCCTTCCGATGGCTGGGACTTGGGATCCGCCCCTTCTCCGGTGCTTTCCGGCGGCGGTTCGGAAGGATCCTCGGGCTGGGATGTCTCCGGTGGAGCGGTAGATGGCGCCGTCGGCTCGGTGGGCGCGCTGGTCGCCGGCGGCTGGGTAGCAGGCGGAACCGTCTCCGGCGGCGGGGTAAAGGGCTGCCCGGTGGTCTCCTGGGGCGGCTCGGTAGAATCCGTTGGCTCCGTGGGTTCTGATTCCGCCTGTGTAGGCTCCGGCTCCTCCGACTCCTCCGGCTCGCAGGTGGGGTAAGCGGAATAGTCCCACACATAGCCGGTCATTTCCTGGTCAGTCAGCAGCTGGAAGCTGCCGGCGTTCCAGCAGTTCAAAAGATCCAGGTGCCGGTAGGTGGTCCCGTCCCCAATGATGTTCCAGAAATGGCTTTCCCCGTCCTTCGTGCCCGCAACGGTATAGCAGGTCAGCCCGGACTGATGGCACATGGCGGCGTACACCAGGGCGAAGGCCCGGCTGTCCCCTACCCCGTGGATCAGCAGGCTGTAAGCGGGGGTCAGGGAGGTATCGATTTGATAATTGTCTCGGGCCATGAGGAAGAAATAGAGCAGACTGAACCGTTCCCAGATGGAGGAGCTGCCGCTGATATAGAGCCTGGCCGAGGTGAACAGGGGCTGTACCCTGCTCTGCATATTTTTCAGATCCTCCCGGCTGTTCTGATAGACGAACCGCACCTCCAGGATCCTGGTCGCGCCCTGGGTGGGATAGGTGTTCACCGTGACCTCCGGCGCCTCCATGACCACCTCCGGGTGGGCCTCGCCGTAATCCCGAACGAATTGGGAAAAATCCACATTGGAAAACTGATCGACCTGCACTACCAGCCGGTCGTCCACCTGGTTCAGCGCGGACTGGATCAAATTTTGCACCTGCTGCATGGTCTCCACCCGGCGCATCCGACGGACATAGGAGCGGTTCCCATTATAGTGAATGGTCACGGCCACCGCCGGCACGCCGCCGCTGATGCCCTGCTCGTAGGTGACGTCGTCCACGATATAGGCTCCCAGGGGCGTAGAATTTCGGAGGGTCCGGATCGCGGCGTCCATATCCGATGAGAGCTTCTCCTGGGGATAGCCGTCCACGGAGATGGTGCCGGTTTCCAGATCGCCTTCCACCATCTCGGTCAAGGCCATGAGCAGATCCCGATTGTTCTCCGCCTGCAAAAAATCCACGACCGGCGTGCCGCTCTCCTCGGTGTGGAGTCGGACATTGTGGTATTCTCCGTCCATCCATCCACTGCATCCGGCCAGAAGCAAGCTCATGGCCAGCAACAGCGCCGTCAGCCTTTTCACGGCGCGCCTCCTTTCTCAAAGAGCGTCCTTGGAATAGCGGGAGAAGCCGTCTCCCAATACCTGATGGGCCTCCTGCATAATGATAAAAGCGTTGGGATCGATCTCCACCACCAGCCGTTTCAAATCCGCCAGCTGCTGCTGCCGCACGGCGGTCAGCACTACCTTGGTGCCCTGATGGCTGTACGCCCCCTCCCCGTAGAGGAAGGTGGCCCCCCGGTCCAACTCCCGAGAGATTCCCTCCGCCACGGCGTCGTATTTCTGGGTGATAATCATGGCGACCTTGGAGTAGTCGAACCGGTACACCACCGCGTCAATGATCTTCCCGGTGACGAAAATGGTCACGCCGCTGTACAGCGCGCTGGAGACATTCCAAAAGACCAGGCCCGTCAGGGTCACCACCATAGCGTCAAAGCAGGTGTTAATCATGCCGATGGGCACATGCTGCCACTTCCGCTTCAGCAGCCGAACGATGATGTCCGAGCCGCCGGTGGAAGCGCCCTCCCCGAAGACCAGGCCGATCCCGACGCCGCACAGCACCCCACCGTAGAGGGCGGAGAGCAGGGGCTCGATCTCCGGCTTGGGCAAAATAGAAAACACGTCGAGAAGCAGAGAACTGGAGGCCATGCCGATCAGGGAGCCAAAGAAGAATTTTTTTCCGATCTTCACGCCGCCGAGGGCAAACAGGGGCAGGTTCAGCAGCAGCGTCACCACGCCCACCTCGTCAATGTGGAGGATGTGGCACAGCACCATAGAAAGGCCGGATAATCCGCCGGCGTTTAGATTCTTGGGTTCCAGAAACAGGGAAAAACCAAGGGCAAACAGGGCGCTGCCAATCAGTATTTTCAGCGCCCAGAGGATCCAGGTCAATTTCTTTTTCATCATGCTTCCCCTTTTCGGATGGTTATACGTCCAGCTTGAGCTGCCGGTCCGGCGCGTCCTCCGGCTTCAGCACCGCCCCGGCGGCGGGAAGGGTCTTGATGCGGTACCGGGCGGGATTGGCAAGACCGCTTTCCTCCAGCGGGGCCGCCAGTTCCACCGTGGCTTTCTTTTTCAGAGTCACCACCGCCACACCTTGGGTGGCGCGGGTGGTCTTGGGCAGGAGCTGGGCCGTAGAGAAAACGGCGGCCCGGCCGTCAGTGGTGAACACCGCCACCTGGGTGTCCTCCGTGAGGGCCAGGGCGGCCCGGAGGGGGCTTTTATCCGAATAGGCGCCGGTGAGCTTTTTTCGATTGGTCTTGGTCTCGTAGGCGGACAGGGGCACCTTCGCCGCCTTCCCGTTTTCAAAGAAAAACAGCACGAACCCCTGATAATCCCCGGGCAGCACCACCTGGATCACATTCTCCCCCGGGTCGAATCCCAGCTTCTGGGGAAGATACTCCCCCAGGGCCGAGGCCTTGCCGTCTTCAAATTCCGACAGCCTGGATTTGTAGCACTGGAATTTGTCGGTAAAGACCAGGATCTCTCCCCGGTTGCTGCTCTCCTGGGAGAAGGCCAGGCTGTCCCCCTCCTTGAATTTTTGGTCGGCGCTGCCCCGGAGGGACTTTTCCGTGATTTTTTTCAGATATCCCTCCTTGGAGACGAACACCGTCACCGGATAGTCCGGCGTGTCCGGCTCCTCCGCCTCCGCCTCCAGCTCCAGGGTGTCGTAGAGGATCTTGGTTCTCCGGGGCTGGCCGTATTTTTCCGCCACCTGGGTCAGCTCCCGGATCAGCAGGTCCCGCAGCTTTTTGGGGCTGTCCAGGGTCTGGCGGAGGCCGGCGATCTCCTCCTCCAGCTCGGCGATGGACTTGGTCTGCTTGAGAATATACTCCCGATTGATGTTCCGCAGCCGGATCTCCGCTACGAAGTCCGCCTGGACCTGATCGATGCCGAAGCCGATCATCAGATTCGGCACCACCTCGTCCTCCAGCTCGGTATTGCGGATGATGGCGATGGCCTTGTCGATATCCAGCAGGATCCGCTCCAGGCCCTTGAGAAGATGGAGTCTTTCCTCCTTCTTATGGATCTGAAAGTACAGCCGCCGCCGGACGCAGTCCGTCCGCCAGGCTGTCCACTCCTCCAGGATCTCCCCCACCCCCATCACCCGGGGCATTCCGGCGATGAGGACGTTGAAATTGCAGGGAAAGCTGTCCTGCAGGGTGGTCAGCCGGAAGAGCTTGGCCATCAGCTTTTCCGGGTCCACCCCCCGCTTTAGATCGATTGTGAGCTTCAGGCCCCCCAGGTCCGTCTCGTCCCGCATATCCGCGATCTCCCGGATCTTTCCGGCCTTGATCAGCTCCGCCACCTTGTCCATAATGACCTCGGTGGCGGTGGTGTAGGGGATCTGGGTGATCTCGATCAGATTGCCTTCCTTCACATACCGCCACACCGCCCGGAGCTTGAAGCTCCCCCGGCCGGTGGCGTAGACCTCCCGGGTCGCCGCCTCGTCGTAAAGCAGCTCTCCGCCGGTGGAAAAATCCGGCCCCGGCAGGGTCTCCAGCAGATCGCAGTCGGGATTTTTCATCCGGGCGATAGCGGTCATGCACACTTCCCGCAGATTGAAGGAGCAGATGTTGCTGGCCATGCTCACGGCGATGCCCTGATTGGCCGTCACCAGCACATTGGGGAAGGTGGTGGGCAGCAGAGTGGGCTCCTTGGTGGTGGCGTCGTAGTTGTCCACCATGTCCACCGTGTCGAAATCGATATCCCGGAACAGCTCGGCGCAGAATTTGTCCAGCTTGGCCTCGGTGTACCGGGCGGCGGCGTAGGCCATGTCTCGGGAGTAAACCTTGCCGAAGTTGCCCTTGGAGTCCACAAAGGGGTGAAGCAGCGTCTCGTTGCCCCGGGTCAGCCGCACCATGGTCTCATAAATGGCCGCGTCCCCGTGGGGGTTCAAGTGCATAGTCTGGCCCACGATGTTGGCGGACTTGGTCCGGGCCCCGCTGAGCAGGCCCATTTTATACATGGTGTAGAGAAGCTTCCGGTGGCTGGGCTTGAAACCGTCGATCTCCGGGAGGGCCCGGGAGACGATGACGGACATGGCATAGGGCATATAGTTGATCTCCAGGGTCTCGGAAATGGCCTGCTCCGTGGTGGAGCCGTGAAGGCCCATAACGCCCTCGGTATTGATCTTCTTATGATCCGGTTCCTTGTTGTTCTTTCGTGCCATGCTGGCCTCTCCTTAGGAAATATCCGCCAAATCCAGATATTTGGCGCCGTTTTCCGAAATAAAGTTCTTTCGCCCGGTGAGATTGTCCCCCAGGAGAATATCAAAGTAATAGGCGGTGCGCTCGGCGTCCTCGGGCATGACCTTGATCAACCGGCGGGTCTGGGGATTCATGGTGGTCATCCACATCATCTCCGGGTCGTTCTCGCCCAGGCCCTTGGAGCGCTGCAAGGTGACCTTCTTCCCGTCCAGCTCTTTGAGGATCTTCGCCTTTTCCGGCTCGTTGTAGGCAAACCAGGTCTTGTCCTTGCAGGTGATCTCAAACAGGGGCGACTCCGCGATAAACACATACCCGTCCCGGATCAAAGTGGGGCAGAGCCGGTAAAGCATGGCCAGGATCAGGGTGCGGATCTGGAACCCGTCCTCGTCGGCGTCGGTGCAGATTACCACCTTGCTCCACCGTAGGCTGGACAGATCAAAGGTGGACAGCTCCTTGTGCTTCTTCCCCTGGATCTCCACGCCGCAGCCTAGGACCTTCATCAGGTCCGTGATGATGGGGGAGGCGAAAATTTTGGTGTAGTCCGCCTTGAGGCAGTTGAGAATCTTGCCCCGGACCGGCATGATACCCTGAAACTCCGCGTCCCGGGACAGCTTCACGGAGCCCAAGGCTGAGTCGCCCTCCACGATGTAGAGCTCCCGACGGCTCACGTCCCGGCTCCGGCAGTCCACAAATTTCTGCACCCGGTTGGAAATGTCCAGATTGCCGGAGAGTTTCTTCTTGACGTTGGACTTGGTCTTCTCGGCGCTCTCCCGGGCCCGCTTGTTCACCAGGATCTGGTCCGCCGCCCGCTCGGCGTCCTGCTTGTTTTCCAGGAACCAGACCTGGAGCTTTTCCTTAAAAAAGGCGGTCATGGCCTCCTGGGTAAACCGGGAATTGACGCTCTTTTTCGTCTGATTTTCAAAGCAGCCGATGGTGGAAAAGCAGTTGGTCACCAGAACCA
>CANRQC010000070.1 GCA_947632695.1 uncultured Oscillospiraceae bacterium
CTATTTTTTGGCGGAGCTGACCTTCCATGTGGTCTGCCTGCGCTACTTTTTCGAGCTGCGGGGTATGGACGGGGAGACTGTCTACTACGGAAACTACGAATTTTCCCCCGCGCCCTTCACGGATATTGAGCGGATGTTTGACTGCCCCCAAAATCTGCGGGAGGAGGAACGGCTCACCGTCCCCGGCTGGGCCGAGGGCCGGGTGGTGTACCAGATCTTCCCCGCCAGCTTCGCCCCGGAAGGGGAAATTGTGGAAAAGAAGTGGTACCGGGCCCCGGTGGATCACCGGCGGGATCTGGGCGGCACCATTCGGGGCGTCATCCAGCGGCTGGACCATCTCCAGGCCCTGGGGGTGGACGTGCTTTACATGACGCCGGTATTCCGGGCCGGGACCGTCCACAAATACGACACCCTGGACTATTACGCCGTGGACCCCGCCCTGGGCACCCTGGAGGATCTGAAAGAGCTTACGGACCGGGCCCATGAGCTGGGGATGAAGGTCATTCTGGACGCGGTGTTCAACCACACCTCCCGGCAGTTTTTCGCCTTCGCCGACATTGAGAAAAACGGCCCCGCCTCCCCCTATATCGACTGGTACTACATCGACGGCTTCCCCCTGAAAAGCGCCTGGGGGCAGATCCCCAACTTCAAGACCTTCAGCTACTTCGGCGGGATGCCCAAGCTGAACCTGCGCAATCCCCAGGTGGAGGCCTACTTTTTGGACGTGGGCCGGTACTGGATCCGCTCCTGCGGCATCGACGGATGGCGGCTGGACGTGGCCGACGAGGTGAGCCACCGGTTTTGGCGGCGGTTCCGGGAGGCCGTTAAGGCGGAGAAGCCCGACGCCCTGCTGATCGGGGAGGAGTGGCACTACGCCGGGGACTTCCTCCAGGGCGACCAGTGGGACAGCGTGATGAACTACCACTTTTACAACAGCGTTCTGGATCTGGTGGCCCGGGAGGCCATTCCGGTGTCCGCCTTTTTTGAAAATCTGGGCTTTCTGCGGGGGAATCTCCACCCCGCCGTCTTCGGGGTGCTGTGGAACCTGATCGGCTCCCACGACACGGAGCGGTTCCGCCGGGCGGCGGGAGGCAGCCTGCCCAAGCTGAAGATGGCGGCGGCCCTCCAGCTGCTGCTGCCCGGAATGCCCATGATCTACTACGGCGACGAATACGCCATGGACGGGGGCGGCGACGGGGACAGCCGCCGGGGCATGGTGTGGGACGAAAGCTATCAGGTCCCGGCGATTTTTGACTGGTATCGCCGGCTCACCGCCGCCCGGCGGGCCCACCCCTGCCTGTACCGGGGCCAGGTGACGGCCTATCAGGTGGACGACCGGGCCGGGACCGCCGCCCTGACCACGAAGCTAGATGGCGACCGGGTCACCCTCCTGCTCCACTGCAAGGACGGCGCCGCGCCCCTGCCCGATTACGCCGGGCGGCGGGAGCTGCTCAGCGGCGGGCTGTTCAGCGGCGTTCTGGGTCCCTGGGAGGCCGCGCTGATCGAGTAGGATCGGAAAATTTCTTGACGGAAGGAATCGGATGGGCTATAATAGTCCTATCTGGGGGCGAAAGGCCCCCGCGCGTCGGGAGGCAAGCGCCAATGGTCAACGAAGCGATTTCTCAGCTGGTTTCCTACGCCCGTTCCACCGGGCTGATCCAGGAGGGGGAGACTGCCTGGGCGGTCAACGCCCTTTTGGAGACGATGCGGCTGGATTCCTACGCCGATCCGGGCAAGACCTGGGACCGGGTGGACCTTCCCCAGGCGCTGAAGGTTCTGACCGACGACGCCTGCGCCCGGGGCGTGGTGCCGGAGGACTCGCCGGTGTATCGGGACCTGTTCGACACCGCCCTCATGGGCCGCCTGACCCCTCGGCCCGCCCAGGTGACGGAAAAATTCCGGGCCCTGTACGCCCAGAGCCCCCAGGCCGCCACGGACTGGTACTACCAATTCTGCCAGGACACCAACTACATCCGCCGGGACCGGATCGCCAAGGACGTGAAATGGGTGGCCCCCACCCCCTACGGGGATTTGGACATCACCATCAACCTGTCCAAGCCGGAGAAGGACCCCAAGGCCATCGCCGCCGCCCGGAATCTGCCGGCCGCCGCCTATCCCCGGTGCCAGCTGTGCCGGGAGAACGAGGGCTACGCCGGCCGGGTCAACCATCCCGCCCGGCAGAACCACCGGCCGGTGCCCATCACCATCAACGGCAGCCCCTGGTTCTTGCAGTACAGCCCCTACGTCTATTACAATGAACACTGCATCTGCTTCAACCGGGAGCACACCCCCATGAAGATCGACCGGGCCTGCTTTGCCAAGCTCCTGGACTTTGTGGGCCAGTTTCCTCACTATTTTGTGGGCTCCAACGCGGACCTGCCCATTGTGGGCGGCTCCATTCTGGCCCATGACCACTTCCAGGGCGGGCACTACACCTTCCCCATGGAGCGCGCCCCCATCGAGACGCCGGTGGCGTTCCGGGACTATCCCCAAATTCGGGCGGGGATCGTCAAGTGGCCCATGTCGGTTGTGCGCCTTACGGCGGATGACCCCGCCCGCCTGGTGGATCTGGCGGATAAGATTTTGACCTCCTGGCGGGGGTATACCGACGAGGCGGCCTTCATCTACGCCGAGACCGACGGGGAACCCCACAATACCATCACCCCCATCGCCCGCCGCCGGGGGACGGACTATGAGCTGGACCTGGTGCTGCGGAACAACATCACCACGGCGGAGCATCCCCTGGGGGTGTACCATCCCCATGCCCAGCTGCACCACATCAAGAAGGAGAACATCGGCCTCATCGAGGTCATGGGCTTGGCGGTCCTTCCCGCCCGGCTGAAAGTCGAGCTGGCGGCGGTGGCGGAGGCCCTGGCGTCCGGTGGGGACCTGCGGGGCAGCGACTTGACGGAAAAGCACGCCGCCTGGGCCGAGGGCTTCAGGGAGAAGTACGCCCTGACGGCGGAAAACGCCCTGGACATCGTGAAAAAGGAGACCGGGCTGGTATTTGCCCAGGTTCTGGAGGACGCCGGGGTCTACAAGCGGACGCCGGCGGGCCAGGCGGCCTTCCTGCGCTTTCTGGAGACGATATAAAAGAAGCCGGAGCGGCTGCTCCGGCTTCCTCTGCGTCTAAAAATCAGTAATTCTCCGCGTGGACCTCGAAATAGCTCTGGGGATGGTTGCAGGTGGGGCAGACCTCGGGGGCCTTGGTGCCCACCACGATGTGGCCGCAGTTGCGGCACTCCCACACCTTGACCTCGCTCTTTTCAAAGACCTGGGCGGTCTCCACGTTTTTCAGCAGGGCGCGGTAGCGCTCCTCATGGCTCTTCTCAATGGCGGCCACCAGGCGGAACCGGGCGGCCAGCTCGGGGAAGCCCTCCTCCTCGGCGGTCTTGGCGAAGCCCTCGTACATATCCGTCCATTCGTAGTTCTCCCCGTCGGCGGCGGCGGCCAGGTTGGCCTTGGTGTCGCCAATGCCCTGGAGCTCCTTGAGCCACAGCTTGGCGTGCTCCTTCTCATTGTCGGCGGTCTTCAGAAACAGCGCGGAGATCTGCTCGTAGCCCTCCTTCTTTGCCACGCTGGCAAAATAGGTGTACTTGTTCCGGGCCTGGGACTCGCCGGCAAAAGCGGCTTCCAGGTTCTTCTCGGTTTGGGTGCCTGCGTATTTGCTCATGGGACATACCTCCTGAATTAAATTCCGGCGGCCTCGGCTGCCTTTTGGGATATTATATCGGATCGGCGAGAAAAATGCAATCCCTATTTAAGAATTATTCTTATTTTATTACATTCCACCTTGGGGACGCTTCCCTTACCCCTGCCGGGGGCGGCACTCGAATTTCCCCCAGCGCCTCCGGCGAGGCGGCGGGGGAATCCAAGGGGTGGTGCTCCGCGCAGCGAATCAAAAATATTCATGATTGCCGGTGGCAATCATACCTTAACAAACGCCTTTGCTCGAAGCGCCCCCTTGGTCGGCTTCTTTGCTTACTTTCTTGCCGAAACAAGAAAGTAAGTCCCCCGGAAGGGGCCGGGGGAGCACCTACAACGTGTGACGCACCGAAATAAGAAGGCGGGAAAGAGATATTTCCCCCACCCACCTGGCGACGGTGATTTTGTTGAAAGCAGCCTGACGAGGGGGTGGGAAGCGGTGCTATAATGGGGCATGTAAAGAGTAACCCCGCTTCCCATTTGAAGAAAGGAGCCAAAAAAATGCTGAACATCCTCTATTCCGCCATCCTGGGCGGGATGATCGGCGCTCTGCTGGGACTGATCCCCTTCTTCCTGGGCCGAGCCCAGGGCAAGCCCAATCTGGCGCTGCTGGCGCTGCTGTGCTGCACGGTGGGAGGCGCCATCATCGTGTGGCTGGCCATCGCGGTGGCCATCGGATTCGTGATCGCCGTGCTGGCCTCCGGCCGCGACTGCGCGCCACTGTTCCCCAGCAAGACCCCCACCATGGCGGTGCCGCTCAACGGCCCCATCGACTACGAGTTCAACTACACCCAGCACCTGGGCATCGCCTGCCTGTCCGGGCCCCTGAAGGGCCAGGTTTACAGCGTGGGCAGCGGCGGGCTGATGATCGGCCGGGATTACGACTGCGCGGTGCAGTACAACGCCAACACCCCGGGCATCAGCCGCCACCACTGCTCCTTGCGGTGGTGCCAGGGCCAGGCCACGCTGGTAGACCTGGGCTCCAGCTACGGCTCCTTCCTGGCCGACGGCCGGAAGCTGCCCCCCAACTACCCCGTCCCCATCCGGGTGGGCGACAGATTCTACCTGGGCACCCGGCGGAATACCTTCCAGCTCATTAATATGTAAAAAATTTTTAAATTGGAGGAATAAAAATGGAAATCAAGAACAATCTGGTCCTCTGCCCCAAGGGGCACTACTACAACGCCGCCGTCCACACCTCCTGCCCCATCTGCGCCAGCCAGGGCGCGCAGGGCAGCTTCTCCCACACGGAGGCCCCCACGTCCACGCCTGGCAGCTTCACCCCCACGGAAGCCCCCTCCGGCTACGGTTCCTATACCCCCGCGGAGGCTCCCACGCCCACACCCACGCCCGGCAGCTTTGGCCCCACGGAACCCCCCACCAACGCGGCCGAAGGCTCCGGCGGCGTTACCCAGCCCGCCGGCAACTGGGGCAGCGGCGGGGTCAACCCCTTCAGCTCCCCCACCGTTCTGGCCGGTGACGATATGGCCGGCCCCAGCCAGGTGGACCCGGTGGTCGGCTGGGTGGTGTGCATCGAGGGTCCCTGCCGGGGCACCGATTTCCGGCTCCACGCCGGGTACAACTACATCGGCAGAGAGGCCGGCGACATCCACATCCAGGGCGACAATCAGATCTCCCGGGAGAAGCACGCCATGGTCGCCTACTACCACAAGAACCGGCTGTTCTACGCCGGTCCTGCCGAGGGGCGGAACATCATCGAGATCAACGGCGAGGCAGTATTTAACGCCGTTCAACTGAAAGACTACGATGTGATCACCGTTGGCTCCACCAAGCTGCTGTTCCTGGGTCTGTGCGGCGATAAGTTTGCCTGGGGACAGGAGAGTTGATCTATGGAAAACGTTTTTGAGATCCTTCGCTTCTCCGCGCCGGAGCAGCAGGAGTCTACCGCGCCGGAAGACAACGCGACCACTGCCGCTACCGATTCTACCGATACCACCGACGCCACCGAGGGCGCGACGGAGAGCCAGGCGCCCACTGAAGCGCCTCAGGAGGCGCCCACCGGCAGCAGTCCCCTGCCGACCTTCGACTTTAACCCGCCCGTGACCACCGAGGCCGCGGCGGAGAATCAGACCACCGGAGCTACCGAGACCACCGGGGCAACGGAACCGAATCCCCCCGACCCGAATCCGATCCCCTGGGGCTGGATCGCGACCACCGGCCTGCTGGCCGCCGCGGTGATCGGGCTGATCGTGGCCCTGGTGCTGCGCTCCAGCAGGAACAGAGCCAGAAGCAGCGCCAAAAGCAGCGACAGAAACGGCGACAGAGGCGGCAGGTCCTCTCGCCAGCCCGAGGCCATTCCCAGGACTGAGCAGAACGAACCGGCCTATGGGAAGACGGAGATCTCTCCCCTCTCCGATGCGCCCCTGCCCGCCGGATGCCCCCAGGTTGGCAAGCTCCATCAACAGGGCGCCCGCTCCAGTCAGCAGGACTGCTTCTCCGTCACGCCGGAGGGGGTATTCCCCAGCTGCGGTATGCTGGCGGTGGTGGCTGACGGCATGGGCGGCCTGAGCGACGGAGACAAGGTCAGTCAGGCGGCCGTGACGGCGATGATGAACGGCTTCCTGGACACCAGCACCCTGCCGCCTCAGGAGCAGCTGCTGACCCTGCTGGCCCAGGCCACCAAGGCGGTGAACACCCTGCTCACCCCCAGCGAATACAATAAGAGCGGCACCACGCTGCTGGCAGGGTTGGTACGGGACCGGACCTTCTACTGTCTGTCCGTGGGCGACAGCCACATCTATATGTACCGGGACGGGGCCCTGCTCCAGCTCAACCGGGAGCACGTCTACCGCCACGATCTGCAGGTCCGGGCCATCAATCAGGGCGCCGACCCCCACGCCGCCTGGGCCCATCCCAAGGCCGGGGGGCTGACCAGCTTCCTGGGTATGGGCCAGCTGAAATATGTGGATATGCCGGACCAGGGCATCCCCATCCGGGAGGGAGACCGGTTCCTGCTGATGAGCGACGGCGTGTACAACGCCCTGTCCTTTGAGGAGCTGACCGGCTGCATCACCGGCACCGCCGAGGAGATCGCCGGGAAACTGGATCAGGCCATTCAGAGCAAGCACTACTCCAATCAGGACAACTATACGGCGGTGATCCTGGCCTTCTAAGATCGCCGCAAAAGGAGGAAACTATGCTGCAAACCGCAAGCTATACCAACATCGGCGGCCGCCCCCGGAACGAGGATTCCGCCCGGGAGGTTCGCTTGGGAACGGAACAGCTGTGTACCGTGGTGGCGGACGGCCTGGGCGGGCACGGCGGCGGAGAATTGGCCTCCGCCGCGGCGGTGAAGGCCGTTTGCGAAAACTGGGACGGGAACGCGGACCCCGGACAGATCAAAAACCTGTTCCACATCGCCCATGACGACATTGTAGCCATTCAAACCCCCGCCTGCGCCATGAAAAGCACCATCGTCGCCCTGGAGCTGGACGGAAATCTGGCGGCCTGGGGCCATGTGGGCGATTCCCGGCTCTACCACTTCTACAACGGGAAGCTGGTCTTCCAGACCCGGGACCACAGCGTTTCTCAGATCGCCGTGTTCATGGGGGAGATCACCGTGGACCAGATCCGGTTCCACGAGGACCGGAACCGGGTGCTCCGGGCCCTGGGGCAGGACACTATGCCCACCGTGGAGTCCAAGGCCGAGGTCCTGGCCCCCGGCGCCCACGCCTTCCTGCTGTGTACCGACGGTTTTTGGGAGTACGTCAACGAGCCGGAGATGGCGGCGGACCTGAACGCCGCCGCCGATCCCCGGGATTGGCTGGCGAAAATGCGGACCCGGCTCCTTGCCCGGGTCCCCGCAGACAACGACAACAACACCGCTTCCGCCGTATGGGTGGAAATTCCGTAAAATAAGAAAGAAAAGAGAACGAACGGAGGGTATTATCCATGAAAAAAAGAGTTATCAGCCTGATCCTTGCAGTTTGCCTGCTGGCCGCGCTCTTCTGCGGCTGCCAGAAGTCCAACGTCGCCGCCGAGTCCAGAAACGGCGTCGCCCGGGTCCTGGTTATGTTCTATTGTGACATTTATATCGTGGATCCGGACACCATGGAGTCCGCTCTGTACCTCGAAGATTACAACCTCGGCTACTCCCTGGGCACCGGCTTCGGCGTCGGCCATGTTGGTAAGCCCACAGAGTATTTCGTCACCAACCGCCATGTGGTGGACGACAACGATATCGAAGACTCGGTCGTGGGCAAGGACCCGGACTATGGTCTCCCCCTGGTGGCCGACAAGCCCACCATCAAGGTCTACATCCTGAAGGACGACTACGCCTTCGACTCCACCACCGGTCTGGATACCAGCCGGGTGGTGCCCTGCGATATCATCTATCAGGCCCCCAGCGACAAGCCCGATCTGGCCATCCTCCAGGCCGCCGAGGAAGTGGAGGGCCGGGTGGCCCTGCCCCTGCAGGCTGAAAATGAGGAGGTAGAATCCGGCGACACCGTCTACGCTCTGGGCTATCCCGGAACCACCGACCAACCCACCATGGATATCGCCACCGGCAACCAACAGTTTGCCGGCAGCGTGGAGAAGGTGACCATCACCAACGGCATCGTCTCCCTGATCAACACCATCAAAGATGAAGACGCCACCGTCAGGATCATCCAGCACACCGCCCAGGTCAATCACGGCAACTCCGGCGGCCCCCTGCTGGACGAGCATGGCGCGGTGGTAGGCGTCAACACCTTTATATATGGCCAGAACATCTCCACCGGGGACACCATGACCAACGGCTCCATCAAGATCGAATACGTCCGGGATCTGCTGGATGAGTACAAGATCTACTGGGAGCCCCTGCACACCACCAACTTCCTGCTCATCGGCCTGATCGTCCTGGCGGTGCTCGCCGCCGCCGGTGTGGCGGTGTACATCCTGGTGCTCCGTCCCCGGCAGGCGCCCGCGGTTGTGCCGGCGCCTCAGCCCAGCCCCTATCAGCCCTCCTATCAGCCCAGCCCCGCGCCCGTCACTCCCAGCGCGGCGCCTCCGGCCCACATCCCCGGGGACTCCGGCTACCGCATCCAAGGCATCACCGGCAGCTTTGCCGGCCGGCGGTTCGCCATTGCCGGGCAGCTGCGGATCGGACGGGATCCCAACCGGAACGATCTGGTCTATCCCGACGTTCCCGGCGTCAGCGGCGTCCACTGCGCCGTGATGGTGAACAACGGCCAGGTGATCCTCGTCGATCTGGGCTCCTCCTACGGTACCTTCGTGGACGGCAAGCGGCTGGCCGCCAACGCCCCCATGGTGCTGAAGGAAGGGCAGCGGTTCTGCCTGGGCAACGATACCCAGGTCTTCGAGATCGCGAAAAAAGCCGGAATGTAAAGCGTGAAAAGGTCCCTCTGTCGTCCGGGATCGGAGGCTGCCGGGGCTTTCCGGCAGCCTCCCGGACGGCAGAGGGCGCCGCGGCATATAGAAGATCGAACAGGAGGTTTGCTCATGGAATACTGCCCTCACTGTATGCGTCCCGCCGCCGGGGAGATCTGCCCCCACTGCGGCAAGCCCCTGAAATGGACCGGCCAGGCCGGCGTGGATCTGCCCGTCGGGACCGTCCTGACCAGCAGCAACGGTCTGCGCACCTACCAGCTGGGCGCCGCCATGGGCAAGGGCGGCTTCGGCATCACCTACGCCGCCCTGGAGGTCAACTCTCACCGCCGGATGGCGGTCAAGGAGTATTTCCCCAGCTACTGCGCCTTCCGCAGCGCAAACGCCCGGGACGTGCGGGTGAAGACCGGCCAGGAGCAGGTGTATTTAAAGGGTCTGAACAGCTTCCTGGAGGAGGCGAAAATGCTCCTGTCCCAGGACGATCTGTCGACGCTGGTAAAGGTGGTGGACTTCTTCCAGGCCAACGGCACCGCCTATCTGGTGATGGAATTTCTGGACGGCGTCCCCCTCTTCAAGAAAATGACCCAGGAGGGGGGCCGGCTGTCGGCCAAGACCCTCCTACCCAAGCTGCCGCCCCTGCTCAAGGACCTGGACACCCTCCACAGCCGGGGGGTGGTCCATCGGGACATCAGCCCGGATAATATCATGTGGATGCCCGACGGCTCCTTGAAGCTGCTGGACTTCGGCTCCGCCCGGTCCACCCAGGCCGGGAAGAGCATGACCATCATGCTCAAGCAGGGCTTTTCGCCCATTGAGCAGTACCGCTCCCGGGGCCAGGGGCCCTGGACGGATGTGTACGCCATGGCGGCTACCATTTACTATTGCCTCACGGGGGTCATCCCGCCCTCCGCCGCCGAGCGGCTGGACAGCGACCCCCTCCAAAACCCCAACGACTTGGGGGCGGGGCTGACCGGGACCCAGGCTTCGGCCCTGCTGGCGGGCATGGCGGTTCAGCCCAGCTTCCGGCCCCAGACCATGGGGGCTTTCGCGGACGCCCTGTTCACCCCGTCGTGGAAAGCGCCCCCGCAGCCCGCGCCGCAGCCTATGCCCCAGCCGACGCCCGCGCCCCAGC
>CANRQC010000071.1 GCA_947632695.1 uncultured Oscillospiraceae bacterium
AATCCGCCAAGCGGTCCCGCAGATACGCCTCCGCCTGGGCCTGATCGGGCAATTCATCCAGGACCGGCTCCAACCAGGCCGTAATGGCATCCCGCACCTGGAGCTTCACCTCCTGATCCTGGGGGGAATCGGAGGCCGCCACCACATGGAGGCGGATCAGGCCGTCACTGAGCAGCTGCCGGTCCTTCAGCACCCCCACATACCAGGCCATCAGGCCCAGGAGCAGGACCAACGCGGTAAACTGGACCAATTTCTTCATAAAAAACACCGTCCACACTGAAATGCCTTCAGTATGGACGGAAAATGGCAAAATTATACAGATCTGGCGATAAAAATTTGGGGATAATGGTCCTTGAGCATGTTGCAGGCCACGGCGGCAAACTCAAAACTGGGCATCATTCCGTACACCGCCGAGCCGGAACCGGTCATCTGCTGGCCCAGGGAGCCATAGGTATTGAGGATCGACTTGATATAGTTCAGCTCCAGGTGGTCCTGGGTCACCACGGGATCAAAGACGTTGTAGATCCCGTCGGCCACCTTCCCCAGGTCCCCGGCAAGCAGGGCGCTTTCCATGGCCCGGTGATCCGGGTGCTTGGGAATGACGGTGCGGTCCAGCTTTTGGAACAGCTCCGGGGTAGAAACGGAAAAATCTGGCTTGCAGACCACAAAAAAGCACTCGGGAAGGTCCGGCAGCTTCCGCAGCCGCTCCCCCCTGCCCTCCACCATGGCGGTACCGCCCAGGACGCAGAAGGGGACGTCACTTCCCACCAGGCTCCCCAGCTCCGCCAGGGCCAAAATGGAATAGGGCGCGTCGTAGTGCCGGTTCAGGGCCCGCAGCACCGCCGCCGCGTCGGCGCTGCCGCCGCCTAAGCCGGCCTGGGCGGGTATCCGCTTGAATAGATCGATGGTCAGGCCCTCCGGGTCCCGGCGGGCATTTTGGAAGAAGACCTCCGCAGCCTTCCAGGCCAAATTTTCCGGGCCCTGGGGCAGCTCAGGCCAATTGCAGGTGAGCTTCCAGGGCTCCTTCGTGCCCAGGGTCAGGGTCACGTCGTCCCGGATGGAGACCGTCTGCATGATGCTGCACAGATCGTGATAGCCGTCCGGGCGCTTGCCCAGCACGTCCAGGGTCAAATTGACCTTCGCAAAGGCCGGTTCGTGAAGAATAATCATAATCTTTTCCTTTCACGCCCATTGGCAGCCATGCCCATTTTCCCCGAATCTTTCCGGAATAAACCATTCCTGCCTGGGAAATCTATTGACAGCCCAATTTTGGATCGGAGGTTTAAAAATGGATACCTTGGCGCTGATACTTTCCATCATCGGCTCCATCAACTGGGGCCTGGTGGGCATTTTCCAATTTGATCTGGTGGCCTGGCTGTTTAACGGGCAGGACGCCCTGCTCAGCCGGATCATCTATACTGTGATCGGCCTGGCGGGACTTTGGTGCATCTCCCTGCTGTTCCGAAAGGGCAGCCACGGCGGAAGCGAAAGCTGAAAGCCCGCCGCATTTAAAGCGCACCAATGCGGCGGCACTTTTAACAGGTGCCGCCGCAGGTTTTCCCTTGGAATGCGCGGTTTAGGTCTTATTATCGGTTTTATCGGTTTCGTCGGTGGTTTTGGGCTCGGTGTTAGACGGGGTCGTTTCCTCCTTGAACTCGCAGGTCACGTTTACCGTCTTACTGACGGAGCCGCAGGTCACGGTGATGGTGGCTTTGCCGTTCCCAACCGCGGTGACCACGCCGGAATCGCTGACGACAACGACTTTATCATCGCTGGACTTGTAGGTGACCGGTTCTCTGGTGTCGCTGGGCGTGAGGACCGGCTTGATGGTATAGCTGTTGCCCTTGCCCTCCAGCTTGATCTCCGCATCCGGCAGGGTAATATCCGTGCAGAGCGAGATCCGGACCCGGACGATGCAGGTCAGCTTCTGGCCCTGGTACTCGGCCACGACGGTGGTGTTGCCGGGGCCGACAGCGGTGACGATGCCCCGCTCCACGGTGCAAACGTTTTCATCATTGGAGGTCCAGGTGATATTGTCCCGGCCGACGGAGGAACCGTCGTACACATCCCACTGCTCCCCCTTGGCGAACATGGTAAAGTCCTCCCGGTTGAGCTTGAAGCCGGTGGGGGCGGTGGTGGGGGGTTCGGTGGGTTCGCTGGTGGGCGGATTGGTAGGCTCGGAAGTGGGCGGATTGGTGGGCGCGGAAGTACTTTCCACCGTGCAGATCACCGTCACCTGCTTGGTCACATTGCCGCAGGTCACGGTGATGGTGGCGTTGCCGCTGCCCACTGCCGTAATCTGGCCGGAGTTGGTAACGATGGCCACGTTCTCGTCACTGGTCGTATAGACGATCTGGTCCGTGGTGTTGCTGGGCTGGGGAAGCGGATTCAGGGTCCAGCTGCGGCCTCTGCCATCCAGGGTGATCTGGGTATCGGTCAGGACGATATCGGTGCAGGGGATCACGGCGGGCTCCGATGTGCCCTGGGTCGTGGCTTCCGAGGTGGAAGAGGAGGTGGAGGCCGTCGTGGATTCGGTGGTCGGGGTCCGGCTGAACAGATCCGGCATAAAGAATCGCACCGCGATAAAGGCCACGATCAAAAAGATGGCCACGATCAGGATCACCACCGCAATGATGACCGGGTTCAGGGAGCGCCCCTCGTACTGATCCGCGGGCTTCTCGTCCATATCCGCGGGCTGCCGGGTCTCCCGGCGGGGCGCGGGGCCGGCGCTCTGGTTCCGGCGGCGCACATTGGACTTGGAGAACCGACCGCCTTTTACATAAGTATAGCCGCCATTGGCGTCTTCCTGCTCCCCGGCAGCATTACCGGCGGCTGCCTGGGGATGATCCGGTCTGGCGCAGCCGCAGATCGGGCACTGACTGGCGGTATCCGGGTAAGCTGTGCCGCAGACATCGCAGATGATCTTGCTCATATTCTTTCCTCCTAACTGGCGCGGCCGAGGGCCGTGCGGCTTTTCGACAATATTATAACATCTCTTTTAAAATAAAACAACTACAAGTGGTTGCTTTTTTGTAAATTTCTTTTATAATATAAGCGTATGTACACGAAAGGAGGCGATGGAATTGTCGGAACCAAAGCTGATTCACCCGATGCTGGATGATTTTGCCATGGGCGAACCGATGAGCGAGCATCACGGGATCCGCTGCTGCCCCGCCATCAACAAGGTCTCTGATAAGAAATACATTGTAAAGATCATTTCCATCCCCGCGTCACAGGTACAGACCCAGGCCCTTCTTTTGGCTGGGGCTTACCCCACCGAGGCCGCCGCCCTGAGCTACTACCGGGAGCTGGCGGACGCCACCGTGAAGGAGGCGAAGACCCTGCTCCGGCTGTCCCGGGTGGAAGGGTTTTTGACTTACGACAGCTATCAGATTATGCCCATGGAGGGCGAGGTGGGGTACGACGTATACCTCCTCAGCCCCTACCGGCAAAGCCTGGAATACTACTTTCGGAAACACCCCATGACCTATCTGGAAGCGGTGAACCTGGGGCTGGATCTGTGCGCCGCCCTGGCGGTGTGCCGCCGGGCAGGGCTGCTGTATGTGGACCTGAAGCCGGAGAACGTCTTCGTCTCCCCGGAGCGGGAGTTCCGGATCGGTGATCTGGGATTCGTCAGTATCTCCTCCCTGAAATACGCCTCCCTGCCGGATAAGTATATCAGCAGCTACACCGCCCCGGAAGTCAAGGACGCCATGTCCACCCTCAATTCCAGCCTGGACATCTACGCCGCCGGTCTGATCCTCTACCAGGCCTACAACGGCGGAAAGCTGCCCTTCACCGGGCGGGCCCCGGCAGAGCCGCTCCAGCCCCCCAAGTACGCCGACGAGGAAATCGCGGCCATCATTCTCAAGGCCTGCGACCCGGACCCCGCCAACCGGTGGGAAGATCCCCTGCAAATGGGCCAGGAGATCCAGTCCTATATGCAGCGCAACGGCGTCAACGATGAAGTCATGACCGATTCCGCCGGCGCGCAGCCGGAGGAAGGCCAGCCGGAGGCCAAAACCAGTGCCGAGGCCATGCTGGAGGAGCTGCTTCAAAAAATGGCCGAGGGAGAGATCGCTTTCCACGACGAGGACGGCAATCCCACCAGAAAGGTCGAGGAGGACGGGACCCCCGCGCCGCGGGTGGAGGCGGAAGACTTCGCCTTCCTGGACGCCCTGGCCTCCGATGACGCCGACCCCGACGAGGAATACGGCGGCATCACCGAGGAAACTACCGACATTCTCTCCCAGGTGGACGCGCTGATCGCCCATCAGACTCCCGAGCCGGTGGTGGCCCCCGAGCCCATCGACGTGCCGGTGCCCCCTCCCATTCCTGTGGAGAAGCCGGAGCCGGAGCCGCAGGTGCTGCCCGGTTCCCGGACTCTGGTGACCCCTGTCAAAAATGGCGGCAATACCAAGAGCGGGACCGCCTCCCGTTCCGGCGGCGCTTCCCGTTCCGGCGGCACGGTCCGGAAAACCGGTACCTCCGGCAGCCAGAACCTGCGCCGGTACGATCCCCAGGAGGCCCCCAAGAAAAAGCGGAAATTCCCCGTGGCGCTGCTGGTGATCGTGATCGTGCTGGCCGTCGCGGCCTTCGGCTGGCACTGGTTCTACAATAACTACTACTTGCAGACCATTCAAGCGATCTCCGTCTCCGGCGAAAAAACCGAACTGACGGTGAACGTAGCCACCGAAGCCGACGAGTCCCTGATCCTTGTGACCTGCTCCGATATCTACGGCAACAAGCGGGAGGTCCATCTGGAAAACGGGCAGGCCCAGTTCAGCCATCTGACCCCCAACACCATCTACCAGATCGAGGTGCAGATCGAGGGATTCCACCGGCTCACCGGCACCACCTCCTACACCTACACCACCCCCGCCCAGATCAACATCGTCAGTTTCACCGCCACGGCGGGAGCGGAGGACGGGGCCGTGATCCTCAATTTCACTGTGGACGGCAAGGATCCGGAGACCTGGAACCTGGTCTACAGCGCCGAAGGAGAGGAGGAAAAGACCACCGCCTTCTCCGGCCACATGGTCACCCTGAACGGCCTGACCGTGGGCAAGGAATACACCTTCCGGCTGATTCCGGATTCCTCCCTCTTCACCGCCGGATATGATACCCTGACCTACTTCGTCCAGCCCCTGATCTACGCCCAGGATCTGGAGATCGTCAGCTGCCAGGATCAAACCCTGACAGCCACATGGGCCGCCCCCGAGGGTTCGCAGGTGGAAAGCTGGGAGGTCCACTGCTACAGCGACAGCGGATTTGACCAGACCATAACGGTCAACACCTGCGAGGCGGTGTTCACCGGTCTGGACACCACCGCCGGCTACACCGTCGAGGTCACCGCCCCCGGTATGATGGCCGGCAGCCGGGCCTCCATTACCGCCAACAGCGTGACGCTCTACAATTTCCAGGCGGATCTTACCGATCCCCGCTCGATCCAGCTGTCCTGGGAATTCTCTGGACCCGCCCCCGACGGCGGCTGGCTGGTACTCTACTCCTTTACCGCCCTGGACGGCAGCGCCGTTCCCGACCGGGAGGAGGTGCTGCGCACCGAGACCAATTCCGCCGTGCTGGCCCCCGCGATCCCCAACAGCGCCTACAGCTTCACCGTCCAGGCCGCCGACGGCTCCACCGTTTTCCAGGGAAGCTTCACTACTCAAACCCCGGATGCCCCCGCCTTTAACGACTACAGTCTTACCTCCGAGGACTTCGTCTTTACCATGTGCGTCGCGCCCGACGCCGAGTCCTGGACCTACGACGACGTGCCTAGGGAGGATTACACCAACACCTTTACCCTGGGCCAGAAGGCGGCCATCCTGGGCCGTACATACGCCCTTTACAACTTCAACTGGGACGAGATCACAACATTGTACATCATCCGAAACCAGAACGGGGATCTGATCAGCGCCAACACCCAAGTGCGGACCTGGGTCGCCATCCTCCATGGCGGCGACTGCGAGCTTGCCATTCCGGTGATGCCGGAGGAAGTGGGCGAATACACTGTCAGCGTTTACTTCGACGGCGCGTTCTTCACCGAGCAGTCCTTCACCATCGTGGAAGCCCAGGAAACCCAGGAAGCCGAAGAATGAGACCCAAGCCGCGGCCACAAAAGTGGCCGCGGCTTATTGTGCAATTTGTATAAATATTCTATGCTCTTTTCGAAATCCTTATGAAAAACGTAGAAAAATTTTTTTCCAGTGGCAAAACAGCGAAAAATATGTTACGATTAGCATAAGGTTACCGAAAGGAGGACGCGGATTTGAGGTATGAATGCCATCAGCTGCTGGGGCACTACCTGGCGGACCGGTTCCTGGTGGAAAAACCCAGGCGCTACCGGCGGGCTTTTCTGCTGGGCTGTGTAGAGCCGGACTGGAACTACGCGACCTATATTAAAGGCTCCATTCGCGCCTCCTGGTTCCGGGGCCACAACTGGAGCAACTCCCAGCGCTATGTGGGCCGGGTCAGCCGCCGCCTGGACGCCCGGGAACGGCTGCGGATGCTGGACTTCTACCGGCTGGGCAAGCTGATCCACTACACCACCGACGCCTTTACATATGCTCACAATGACAGCTTCCAGGAAAATCTGCGGATGCACCGCTCCTACGAGCGGGGGCTGCAGGGGTTCTTCGCCCAGTATCTGGCCGAGGATCATCCGACCCGGGCGATGGCCTACGGCAGCATTATGGATCTGATTCGGAATTACCACACAGATTATGTAAACCACCCGTGGGGCGTCTACAACGACTCCAAGTACACCCTTATCGTCTGCACCGCCATCCTGGAGCTGCTGTTTTGCAAGTCTCCGGAAAGCGGGGAATAGGCGCCTCATCACGCGCTGATTTTTTTCAGGCATGGCTTCCGCCATGCCTGATTTTTTATTGCAGAAGCGTCATGCTGACGCTTTTGGACAGGGTACGGGGCGTGGGGATCCGGTCAAACTGGATGATGTAGCCGCTCTGGTCCCGGGGAACGCCGATGATCTTCCCCGGTCCGAAAACCGGATGATTGACCCCTTTTCCGATCTGGGGGTCCTCCCGGGGAATTCGGGGCTGCAAATTCTCGGTCCCGGCGATGAGGCTCTGGGCCCGGTCCACCAGCTCCGGGTCCAGGGGCGCCACATAGTCCACGTTCTCCTGACCGGCGTTGAACAGGAACCGGCTGGGCAGACGGCCGGTGCCGTCGTAGTTGTTCCCGGCGGCGTCGGACAGGTACAGCCGGTCCCGGGCCCGGGTCATGGCCACATAGCACAGCCGCCGCTCCTCCTCCAGCTTTTCCCGGGTGTTGGCCCGCTTGCCGGGAAAAATCCCCTCGGACAATCCGCAGAGAAACACCACCGGAAATTCCAGGCCCTTGGCGGCGTGGACCGTCATCAGCTTCACCGCCTCCGCCCGCTCCGTCTGATCCATATTGGTAAAGAGGGCCGCGTGATCCAGGTAGTTGCCCAGGGTGACCTCCTCCCCTGCCTTCTGCTGGAAATCGTACACCGCCTGCTTCAGCTCCGCCAGGTTGTCCAGCCGCTCCTCCTCCCCGGAGGCCCGGAGGGCCGCCTCGTAGCCGCTTTCGCTGAGGATTCCGGAAAGCAGGTCCGTCAGGTCCAGCTGGTCGTAGATGGCCCGGTATTTTTCGATCAGCCGGACATACTCCCGGGCCCGGCTCCGGCGGAACAGCTCCGTCTCCAAATTGGCCAGCAGCGCGTCGAACAGGCTGCACTGGTTCCATTCAGCGTACTCCTTTAAGGCGGCGATCCGACGGCGGCCCACCCCCCGGCGGGGCTCGTTGACGGTGCGCAGGAAGCTGACATCATCCCCGGAATAGAGCATCCGAAGGTAACATAACACATCCTTGATCTCTTTCCGCTTGTAAAATTCCACGCCGGAATAGAGTACATAGGGGATCCGGCTGCGAATCAGGGACTCCTCCACCGCCCGGGAGACATAGTGGGCCCGGTAGAGCACCCCCATCTGGGAATAGGCCATTCCCCCATCGTGCAGGGCCCGCATTTGCGCGGTGAGCCAGTCCGCTTCCAGCTGGCTGTTCTTGGCGTGGAAGTACAATGGCTTTCTGGTGCCGGTGCGGGTGGGGACCAGTTTTTTATCCAGCCGGTCCCGGTTGTGGGCGATGAGAGCGTTGGCGGCGGTGAGGACCGGAGGCACGGAGCGGTAGTTTTCGTTAAGATAGACGGTTTTGGTCCCTGGGTGGCGGCTGTCAAATTCCAAAAGAAACTTCACGTCGGCGCCCCGCCAGGTATAGATGGTCTGATCCGGATCCCCCACCACAAACAGATTCTTGTGATAGCCCGACAGGATATCCGCCAGGGCGTACTGGTCCTTGTCAATGTCCTGGAACTCGTCCACCATCACATATTCCAGCCGCTGCTGCCACTTTTCCCGAACGGACCGGTCCTGCTCCAAAATGTACAAGGTGAAATACACCAGATCGTCAAAATCCAGGCCGTAGCACTTCCGCTGCTCGTAAAAATAGCGGTAGAGGACCTTGTCCTTGAGGGTCGTGGCCTGCTTTTCATGGTCCCGCAGCCGCTCCAGGTCCGGATCGATGAGGGTTTTGACATACCCCCGGCCCCCCTTCCGCCAGCCGATATAGTCCACCGCGTCCTGGATGGTCATGTCCCGGCCGGTGACGCCCAGGTCCTCGAATACCCGGCGAAGCATGGCCTCCTTGTCCTCCTCGTCCAGCACCAAAAAGGCGCTGGGGTACTCCACCACATGGCAATCCTCCTTCAAAAGCCCCACGCAGAAGCCGTGGAAGGTGGTGATCCGCCCCAGATCCTGATCCGGCAGGTGGGCGCGGATCCGCTTCTTCATCTCCGCCGCCGCCTTGTTGGTAAAGGTCAGGCAGAGGATGTTGGCTGTGGAAATTCCCAGAGTCTCCACCAAATACAGATACCGGGCGGCTAGGGTTCGGGTCTTTCCCGAGCCGGCCCCCGCCACCACCCGGAGATATCCTTCCGTATCCTTGGCCGCTTGCAGCTGGGACGGATTCAGCGTTTGAAAAAAGGAATCCATGGCTATTCCTCCGTTTTTTTGTGTTTTGTTTAGAATAGCACAGGATCGGTCCAGAAAATTGGGTAGGATTCGCGAATTTTTCTCTTGCAAATTTTGAGGAAATGTGGTATATTCAAGAAAACCAGTATCTGGAGGCCCATTATGGCTACGAATACCCTCCGCGGCTACTTTTATTTTGACTATTACTTTTGCGACGGGAAAAAGTAATAGAGTTTTGTGCTGCAAGGGATTCTAAAAACCGGAACTGTCATTTGGAACGCGCCGCACTTCACTCAAAGAATGTGCGGCGTGATTTTTTGTGAGGAGTTGTTATTTATGATCGCGATTCTCAAGCACGGCGTCACCCAGGAGCAGACGGACCATCTGGTGGCCTGGCTCAAGCGGATGAACCTGGACGTCCACATCTCCCAGGGCGAGGAAGTCACCGTCCTGGGCCTGATCGGCGACACCAGCCGGGTGGACATGGAGCTTCTCAGCAGCCTGGAGATCGTGGACTCGGTGAAGCGGGTCTCCGAGCCCTTCAAGCAGGCCAACCGGAAATTCCATCCCGAGGACACCGTGATCCGGGTGGGCGACGCCGTCTTCGGCGGCGGAAGCTTCGCCATGATTGCCGGGCCCTGCTCCGTGGAATCCGAGGAGCAGATCATTGAGGTGGCCACCGCCGTCAAGGAGGCGGGGGCCCAGGTGCTGCGGGGCGGCGCCTTCAAGCCCCGGACCTCTCCCTATGCCTTCCAGGGGCTGAAGGATGAGGGCATCCGGCTGCTGCTGGAGGCCAAAAAGGCCACGGGCCTGCCCATCGTCACGGAGATCATGACCATCACCGCGCTGGACCTGTTCGACGAGGTGGACATCATCCAGGTGGGCGCCCGGAATATGCAGAATTTCGATCTTCTAAAGGAGCTGGGCAAGACCCACAAGCCCATTTTGCTGAAACGGGGCCTGGCCAACACCCTCCAGGAGCTGCTGATGAGCGCCGAATACATCATGAGCGAGGGGAACGAGCAGGTGATCCTCTGCGAGCGGGGCATCCGCACCTTTGAGACCTACACCCGGAATACCTTGGATCTGTCCGCCGTGCCAGTGCTTCACGAGC
>CANRQC010000072.1 GCA_947632695.1 uncultured Oscillospiraceae bacterium
AGGGAATACTGGCTATGTATTTCCAAGGGCTTTTGTGAAGACTGGGCGGAAATGACCCGGCGGAAACCGACGTGGGTTCAACTCCCGTCACCTAAAGGAAGGATTCTCTTGGACAGCGTATACCGTCAGCAATTCGACGTCAATTTTTCCGCCGTGGACCGCTATGGCCGGCTCCGGCCCGCCAACCTGCTGTTTTACTGCCAGGATATCGCCGGGGCCCACTGCACCAGCGAGGGCCTGGGCTGGGAAATTCTGGCCCAAAAACGGCTTTTCTGGGCCATCATCCGGCAGAAGGTCCAGATCACCCGGCTGCCCATGGCGGGGGAGACCATTTCCGTGGAGACCTGGGCCATGCCCACCACCAAGGTGTCCTTCCCCCGGTCCACCGTGGCCTACGATGAGGCGGGCCGGGAGCTGTTCCGGGCCATCGGGCTGTGGGTGCTGATGGATCTGGACACCCGGGCCATGATCCTGCCGGGCAAGAGCGGCATCACGGTCCGGGGGGCCACCCTGGGCGGGGAGCTGCCGCCGCCGGGGTCCCTGATCCCCCGGCCCCTGGGGAGTCACTTCCAGCGGAAGGTGTGCTTCACCGACCTGGACCGGAACGGGCACATGAACAACACCCGGTATTTAGACTGGATGGACGATCTGCTGCCCAGCGCCTTTCATCAAAATCACCCGGCAAAGGAGTTCACGGTGTGCTATCTGGCGGAGGCCCGGGAGGGGCAGACGCTGGACCTGAGCTGGGAGCTGAGCCCGGAGGGTCTGCTCCAGGTGGACGCCCACCGGGAAGCGCCCGACGGGCATTCGGAGCGGGTCTTCGCCGCCCGGGTCCAATATTAAAGAACCTGGCCGCTGCTTGGAAACAGCGGCCAGGAGCTTTTTTATTTCATTCGTTTTTCCAAGGTCTGATAGGTCAGCCCGGAGAGGTACACCCGGTCCAGGCCAAATTCCTCGGTGAGCAGGAAGCTCTTCGGCAGCTCGTCACAGGGGACCACCTGGCCCTCCTGCTCCGCCCGGGCCAGAAATTCCCGGGTGCGCTTGGAGGTGCTGGCGTTGTCCAGGTCGAAAACGGCCACCACGGCGCTTTCCCGCACGGACATATCGCCGCCAATGGGGTAAAACACATTTACTCCCCCTTTTGCTTCTTCCACTCCGCCACCGCCAGGGCGTCGCAGCGGTTGTTCTTGGGGTTGTCGGCGTGGCCCTTGACCCAGTGGCAATTTAGCTCATGGATCTGCGCCAGCTCCAGCAGCCGCGCCCACAGGTCCGGGTTCAGGGCGGGCTTTTTGTCGGATTTGATCCAGCCCCGCCGCTGCCAGGAGACCGCCCAGCCCTTTTCCAGGGCGTCTAAGACGTACTTGCTGTCCGAATACAGCTCCACCCGGCAGGGCTCCTTGAGCCGTTCCAGGCCCCGGATCACCGCCGTCAGCTCCATGCGGTTGTTGGTGGTGCTGCCCTCCCCGCCGGAGAGCTCCACGCTGTGGGGGCCGTACTCCAGAATGGCGCCCCAGCCGCCGGGGCCCGGGTTTCCCGAGCAGGCCCCGTCGGTGTAGAGGGTCACGGTCTTCATTCCGCCGATTCCTCCTGGGCCACCCGCTCGATGGCCACCAGCTTGCTTTCCCCTTCGATGCGCATGACGATGACGCCCTGGACGTCCCGCTTGTAGATGTTGATGTCCCTGGCGGGGATGCGGATGATCACGCCGCCGGACTCGATGAGCATCACATCGTCGCTGTCCTCCACCACCCGGCAGCCGGCCACCAGGCCGGTTTTGGCCGTGATGTTGTAGTTCTTTAGACCCTTGCCGCCCCGGTTCTGGGGGGTCTTTTCCCCGTTGGGGCCGGTGCGGAGGTATTCATTGAGCTCGGTGCGCTTGCCGTAGCCCTTTTCCGTGACGGTGAGGAGGGTCCGGCCGGGGACCGCCTTCTCGGCGCCCACCACATAGTCCCCGTCCTCCAGGGCGATGCCCTTCACGCCGCCGGCGTCCCGGCCCATGGGCCGCACGTCGTTCTCGTTGAAGCAGATGGCCATGCCGTTGGCGGTGGCAAGGAGGATGTTGTCGAATCCATCCGTGCGCAGGACGTTGATCAGATGGTCCCCCTCCTCCAAGGTAATGGCCCGGATGCCCGTCTTCCGATTGGTGGACAGGGCGATGAAGGGGATCCGCTTCACCGTTCCGTTCCGGGTGGCCATGATCAGGTACTCGTTTTCATGGAACTCCCGGGTGATGACCATGGCCGTCACCGTCTCCCCCTGCTCCAGGGGCAGGATGTTGACCATGGCGGTGCCCCGGGCGGTGCGGCCCGCCTCGGGGATCTGATAGCCCTTCCGGTGGTGGACCCGGCCCCGATCGGTGAAGAAGAGCATATGGTCATGGGTGGAGGCCACCGTCAGGGTCTTGACGTAGTCCTCCTCCTTGAGATTCTGCCCGTTGATCCCCCGGCCTCCCCGGCCCTGGGTGCGGTACACGTCCACAGGCATCCGCTTGACGTAGCCCTGGTGGGAGATGGTGAAGACGCAGCTCTCCTCCTGGATCAGGTCCTCCACGTCCAGCTCGCCCTCCACGTCCTGGATCTCCGTCAGGCGGCCGTCGCCGTACTTGTCCCGCAGGGCGGTGAGCTCCTCCCGGAGAATGTCCTTGACCAGCTCCGGGTCCTGGAGGACCCGCTGATAGTAGGCGATTCTCTCCTCGATCTCCTTGTACTCCGCCTCCAGCTTCTCCCGGTCCAGGCCCTGGAGCCGCTTGAGCTGCATATCCAAAATGGCCTGGGCCTGGATTTCCGACAGCCCAAACCGGGCCATCAGATTTTCCCTGGCGTTGTCGTAGCTGTTGCGGATGATGCGGATGACCTCGTCGATGTTGTCCTGGGCGATGAGGAGGCCCTCCAACAGGTGGGCCCGCTCCTGGGCCTTTTTCAGATCGTATTTCGTCCTGCGGACGATCACATCCTCCTGGAAGGCCAGATACTCGTCCAGCATCTCCCGCAGGGTCAGGATCTTGGGCTGGGTCTGATTTTTCACCAGGGCCAGCATATTGATGGCGAAGGTGGTTTGCAGCTGGGTCTGGGCAAAGAGGCGGTTCAAAACCACCTGGGGATTGGCCTCCCGCTTCAGCTCGATGACCACCCGCATACCGGTCCGGTCGGACTCGTCCCGGATGTCGGAAATGCCCTCCAGGCGCTTGTCGTTGACCTGGTCGGCCATGTTTTTGATCATCATCCGCTTGTTGACCTGGTAGGGGATCTCCGTGACGATGATCCTCGTCCGGTTCTGGCCAAACTCCTCAAAATGGGTCCGGGCCCGGAGGGTCAAGCGCCCCTTGCCGGTGGCGTAGGCCGCCCGGATGCCGGCCCGGCCCAAAATAATGCCCTTGGTGGGGAAGTCTGGGCCGGTGATGTCCTCCATCAGATCCGCCAGGGTGATCTCCGGGTCATTCAAAATGTGCAGGCAGGCGTTGATGGTCTCCGTCAGATTGTGGGGCGGGATGTTGGTGGCCATGCCCACTGCGATGCCCGAGGAGCCATTGACCAGCAGATTGGGAAACCGGCTGGGCAGCACCTTGGGCTCTTTCCGGGTCTCGTCGAAGTTGGGGTCCCAGTCCACGGTCTCCTTTTCAATGTCCCGGAGCATTTCGTTGGCGATCTTGGACATCCGGGCCTCGGTGTACCGGTAGGCCGCCGGGGGGTCGCCGTCCACGGAGCCGAAGTTGCCGTGGCCGTCCACCAGCATGTAGCGCATGGAGAAATCCTGGGCCAGACGGACCAGGGCGTCGTATACCGACGCGTCCCCGTGGGGATGGTACCGGCCCAGCACGTCGCCCACGCAGGTGGCGGACTTCCGGAAGGGCTTGTCCGCGGTCAGATTGTCCTCGTACATGGCGTAGAGGATGCGCCGGTGGACCGGCTTCAAGCCGTCCCGCACGTCGGGCAGGGCCCGGCCCACGATGACGGACATGGCGTATTCCAGGTAGCTTTTTTCCATTTCATGGACCAGCTCGGAGGTGATGATCTCCTGATCGGGATAGAGAATATCCTCCGGGCGGTAGTCCTTCTTATGCTGTGCCAAAGGAAAACCTCCTTAGTAGTCCAGATTCTGGGCTTTTCTGGCGTTGACCTCGATATATTCCCGCCGGGGCTCCACCTTCTCCCCCATCAGGAGGGTGAAGATCTCGTCGGCCCGGCTGGCGTCGTCCAGGGTGATCCGCTTCAAGGTCCTTCTCTCCGGGTCCATGGTGGTCTCCCACAGCTCGTGGGGGTCCATCTCGCCCAGGCCCTTGTTCCGGCTGATGTCCACCTTGGCGTTGGCGTTGTCTCCCCGCAGCTCGGCGGAAATCTTGTCCCGCTCCGGCTCGGAGAAGGCGTATCTGGTGGTCTTGCCCCGGACCAGCTTGAATAGAGGCGGCATGGCGGCGTAGACGTAGCCGTTTTCGATCAGGGGCCGCATGAACCGGAAGAAGAAGGTCAAAAGCAATGTCCGGATGTGGCTGCCGTCCACATCGGCATCCGCCATAATGACCACCTTGTGGTAGCGCAGTTTATTCAGGTCAAAGTCCTCCCCGATCCCCGCCCCCAGGGCGGTGATCACGGGCTGGAGCTTGTCGTTGCCAATGACCTTGTCCTCCCGGGCCTTCTCCACGTTGAGCATCTTGCCCCACAGAGGCAGAATGGCCTGGAACCGGGAGTCCCGCCCCTGGGTGGCGGAGCCGCCGGCGGAGTCGCCCTCCACGATGTAAATTTCCGTCAGAGAGGGGTCCGACTCGTTGCAGTCCCGGAGCTTGTCGGGCATGGCGGCGCCGCCCAGGGCCGTCTTCCGGCGGATGGAGTCCCGGGCCTTCCGGGCGGCCTCCCGGGCCCGGTTGGCGGTCATGGCCTTGTCCAGGAGGATTTTGGCGGTCTGGGGATGCTCCTCCAGGTAAGTGGAGAGCTGGTCGTTGACGATGGAATCAACCAATGTCCTAATATAGGCGTTGCCCAGCTTGGCCTTGGTCTGGCCCTCGAACTGGGCGTCGGTGAGCTTCACCGAAATGATGGCGGTGATGCCCTCCCGGCAGTCCTCGCCGGAGACCTTGTCCTCCCCCTTGATGATCCCGTACTTCACCCCGTAGGCGTTGAGCACCCGGGTCAGCGCCGCCTTGAAGCCCGTCTCGTGCATGCCGCCCTCGGGGGTGTGCACGTCGTTGGCGAAGCTCTGGATCAGCTCGTTATAGCCGTCGTTGTACTGGATGGCGATCTCGGCGGAGGCGTCGCCCTTGCTGCCGCTCATGTAGATCACGTCATCGTGGAGGGGGGTCTTGTTCCGGTTCCACCAGGCGGCAAACTCCCGGATGCCGCCCTCGTAGCACATGGTGTGGCTCACCAGCTCCTCCTCCCGGCGGTCGGTGATGGTGATGGTGAGCCCCGCGTTTAGAAACGCCTCCTCCCGCATCCGGGTGCGGAGAACCTCGTAGTCGTATTCCAGGGTGTCGAACATCTCCGGGTCCGGCTGGAAGGTGACCTCCGTGCCGGTGTGGTCGGTTTTGCCCACAACGGTCATTTCCTGGGTGATGTCTCCCCGGGAAAAGCGCATTTGGTAGATCTGGCCGTTTTTGTGGACCCGGACCTGGAGCCACTCGGAAAGGGCGTTGACCACGGAAGCGCCCACGCCGTGGAGGCCGCCGGAGACCTTGTACCCCCCGCCGCCGAATTTGCCGCCGGCGTGGAGCACGGTGTACACCACTTCCAGCGCGGGCCTGCCGGTCTGGGGCTGGATGTCCACGGGGATGCCCCGGCCGTCGTCGGTGACGGTGATGGAGTTACCCGGATTGATGGTCACGGTGATGTGCTTGCAGAACCCCGCCAGGGCCTCGTCGATGGCGTTGTCCACGATCTCATAGACCAGATGGTGCAGTCCCGAGGCGGAGGTGGAGCCGATATACATGCCCGGGCGCTTCCGGACCGCCTCCAGCCCCTCCAAAACCTGGATCTGGGAACCGTCGTAGGTTTCCAGAGCGTTTTTTTCCTGGTCAGACATAAATTCCTCCTTACAATGCTACCCGAGCTCCGGGCCGTCCACGGCCTGGCCGCCCTTAATAAACACGGTTTTGCCCAATTTGGAAAACCGCCCCGGCTCGCAGCAGGTGATGAACACCTGGCCGCCGGAAATTTGATTGAGTACAAAATCCTGCCGCCCGGGGTCCAACTCGGACAGCACGTCGTCCAATAGCAATACCGGCGTCTCCCCGCTGGCCTTGCCCATCAGCTCCCGCTGGGCCAGCTTCAAACTGATGGCGGCGGTGCGGACCTGACCCTGGGAGCCGAACTGCTTCAAATTCCGCCCGGAGAGGGACACCTCGAAATCGTCCCGGTGGGGACCGGTGAGGCACTGGGCCGATTCCAGCTCCCCCCGGCGGTGGGACTCCAAATGTTCCCGAAGCTGCCCTTCCAGGACGCTTACCGGGGCGAAGGGGTCTAAGATCGTGGAGACGGTCTTATATTCCAGGCGGAAGTCCTCGCCCCCGCCGGAAAAATGGCCGTGGTATGCCCCGGCGGCTTTTCCCAGGGAATCGTAGAACCGGGCCCGGTAGGCGATCAGCAGCGCCCCCACCCGGCAAAGCTGGGCGTCGTACTCGGGGAGCAGGTCCAAAAGCCTTTGGTCCTGGAACCGGTCCTTTAAAATTCGGCTTTTCCGCTCCAAAACCCTGCCGTATTCGGCCAGCGCCGCCTCATAGTTGGGCCGGAGCTGGCACAACGCCCCGTCTCCTAAGCGCCGCCTGGCCGCGGCGCCGGCGCGGAGTACCATCAGATCCTCGGGGCAGAACAGCACGGTTTGCAGCACCCCCGCCAGGTCGGCGGCGGATTTCTTTTTGGCCCCGTTTCGGAAGCACTGCCTGGGCCGGTTTCCGGAGAAAAGGATCCAGCGCAAACTTTGTTCCCGCTCCTGGGAAAAGACGCTGCCCTCCAACTCCCCAAATTCCTGGTCAAAGCGGATCAGCTCCGCCCCCTTCTGGGTCCGAAAGCTCTTTCCAGAGCCCAGAAAGGCGATGGCCTCTAAAAGATTGGTCTTTCCCTGGGCATTGTCCCCCAGGATCAGATTCACCCCCGGGGAAAAGGTCAGGGCGGACGCCCGGTAGTTCCGGAAATTCCGGAGGGTCAGACTATTCAGCCGCATTCCGGCAGATTCGGTAGCGCTGGTCAAAAAACACCAGACTGTCCCCGGGATAGAGCTTCTTGCCCCGCATGGTGCAGACCAGCCCGTTGACCAGCACCCCGCCCTCCTGGATCTCATATTTGGCGGCGCCGCCGGTGGGGGCCGCGCCGCAGAGCTTCAAGGCGGCGTCCAGCTTGATATATTCGGTGGAAATGGGGATCTCGATCTCCCCGCCGGGCCGTTTTTTCTTGACGATTACTTTCATGGGGCCCCTCCTTTGGGTTTACTCAGGAATTGCGCAGCCGCACCGGCAGGATCATATAGGAGTAGTCGTATTTATCTTCCACCGGGGTCAGCACCATGGGACTGACGCCGTTGGTCAGCTCCAATGTCACTTCCTCCCCGGGGGCCGCCCGGAGGGCGTCGGTCAGGTAGCTGCCGTTAAAGCCGATCTCCAGCTCCTTGCCGTCTCCGGCAATGACGCACTGGTCCTCCGCCGCGCCGATGGCGGTGTTGGTCTTGAAGTACACCTCCTGGTTGGAAAACAGGCAGCGCACCGGGCTTTTATACTTTTCCGACACGATGAGCCCTACCCGCTCGATGGAGGCGGTCAGATCGGCGATGTTGGCGGTGAGCTTGATGGGGCTCTCCGCCGGGACCACCCGCCGCCAGTCCAGAAATTCCCCTTCCAGCAGCCGGCAGATCAGGGTGGCGCTGCCGATCTGGAAGAGAATGTGCTTCTGCCCGGGCTGGAAGGTCAGCTCCTCCTCGGAATCCTGGAGGATTTTCTCCACCTCCCGCAGGCCCTGGGCGGGGACCACGAAGCTCATCCGCCGGTCCAAGCTGCTGCCGGTAGCGTATCGCCGCCGGGCCAGCCGGAAGCCGTCCACGGCGATGGCGGAGACCGCGTCCGGCTCCACCTCGAATTTCACGCCGGTGTGGACCGGGCGGCTCTGATTGTCGGACACGGCGAAGATGGTGCCGTTGATCAGCTCCTTCATGGCGCCCTGGGGGATCCGGACCCCCCGGCCCTCCCCCACGTCGGGCAGCTCCGGGTAGTCCTCGGAGGACTGGGCCGAGATCTGGAAGGCGGCGTAGCCGCCCTTGATGGAGACTTTAAATTGATCGTCCACATTCACCGTCACCGGCCCCTCCGGCAGGCGGCGGACGATGTCTCCAAAGAGCCGAGCCGGGAGAATGCAGGATCCCTCCGACCCTACCTCCGCCTCCACGGCGTAGGTGATGGCGGTCTCCATGTTAAAGCCGGTGAAGCGCAGCTCCTGGTTTCCCGCCCGGCAGAGGATCCCCTCCAGAGCGGTCAGGGCGCTTTTCTGCGCGGCTGTCCTTCCGGCCACGCTGAAGGCCAGAGACAATGCGCTTTTTTCACAGGTAAATTGCATCTTGGAATCCCTCTTTCTGTAAGATAAAATAGATATATATATTTATCATAAGTTTAGGAAGTAATAGCCTCAGTAGGGAAAAGTTATGTGGAAAACCGGGAAAAGTCCAGCGCGCCCAAGGCCTTTTTTTCCACAGGGAAAGAAAACCGGCCCGCAGGTTTTCAACAGGCAAAAGAACGGTAATTTTCGCGCCGCTTTTTCCACAGTCTGTCTTTCCACAAAAGGAAAAGCTGTGGAAGCGTTTTTATTCACAGGCAGGAGTTGATATTGGCGGTAATGTCCCGGATATTGTTTTGCAGGGTGGCGTTGCCGCTCTGCAAGGAGACCTCCACCTTGCGGATGGCGTAGAGAATGGTGGAGTGGTCCCGGGAAAACTCCTTGCCGATGTCCGGCAGGCTGAGATTGGTCAGCTTCCGGATCAAATAGATGGCTACCTGCCGGGCCTCGGTGGTGCCCTTGTTTTTCAGGGTGCCCCGGAGCACCGCCTCGTCGATGGAGTAGAACTTGCAGACCTGGCTGATGATCAGGCTGGGGGTGGGCAGGGCGCTGCCCTCGCTCTTGAACATATCGTCAATGGCCCGGGAAATGTTGGGCAGGTCCAGGGGCATGTCGTTTAAGTCCCGATAGGCCAGGATTTTTTTCACCGTGCCCTCGATCTGCCGGACGTTGTTGGTCACGTTGATGGCGATGTAGTTGCACACGTCGTCGGAAAGCTGTAGCCCCAAGGAGCTGGCCTTGTTTTTGAGAATCGCCATCCGGGTCTCGTAGTCCGGGGGCTGGATGTCCGCCAGCAGGCCCCACTCGAACCGGGTTTTTAACCGGTTTTCCAGGGTCAGCATATCGCTGGGCTTCCGGTCGGAGGTCATGACGATCTGCTTGTGCTCCTCGTAGAGCTTGTTAAAGGTGTGGAAAAATTCCTCCTGGGTGGACTCTTTGCCGGCGATAAACTGGATATCGTCAATGAGAAACAGATCCGCCTCCCGGTATTTGCTGCGGAACTCCACGTTTTTGCCGCTGCGGATGGCGGAGATCAGCTCGTTGGTAAATTCGTCCCCCTTGATGTAGACGATGTTGGCGTCGGACTTCTGCCGCCGGACCCCGTTGGCAATGGCGTAGAGCAGATGAGTCTTCCCCACCCCGGCGGGGCCGTAGATAAACAGGGGATTGTAAACCTGCCCCGGATGGTTGGTCACCGCCATGGCGGCGCCGTGGGCAAACCGGTTGGAGGGGCCCACCACGAAGTTGTCGAAGGAAAACTGGGGGTTAAAGTCCATGGCGGTGAGGGTCTTTCCCTTGGACTTGAAGGCGGACAGCTCCTCGTCGCCGTAGACGATGAGCTTGGCGTCGGAATTGAAGATCTCCTTGAGGGCGTCCTGGATGTATTCGGTGCAGCGGCGGCGGATGATCTCCCGGCGAAAGTCCGAGGAGGAGTACAAAATCAGATGCTCCTCGTTGAGCTCCACCACCTCCGCGTCGTCGAACCAGGCCGAAACGGTGACGGCTCCCAGACGCTCTTCCATATGGCTCAGGACCTTGGCCCAAACATAGGCGGACGAATACATAGTCGGCTCCTTTCAGGTG
>CANRQC010000073.1 GCA_947632695.1 uncultured Oscillospiraceae bacterium
CGTGGTTACCAACGGCATGAGCAACGCCGACTGGGCGGCGTTGGCGTTCTCCCCCGCCCGGTCGGCGTTGCTCATGCCGTTGGTAACCACGCCTCCCGGCTCCGAGGCGGCGGCCACCACATAGCCGCCGGGACACATACAGAAGGTGTAAACTGTCCGGTCCGGCAGATGACGTACCAATTTGTAGTCCGCCGGAGGAAGCCGGGAATCCAGCCTGCCGTACTGGGCAAGGTCGATGGCCCTTTGGAGCTGCTCGATCCGGACGCCCATGGAAAAGGGTTTTGGCTCCATGGGAAGCCCCAGGTTCCAGAGCATTGTAAAGGTGTCCCGGGCGCTGTGGCCAATGGCGAAGATCGCCCGGCGGCAGGGGATCTCCTGGCCGCCCTCCAAACGGAGGCCCGTCAGGGCGCCGTTTTTCACGGAAAGGCCCGTCACCTTGGCCCGGAAACGGACCTGCCCGCCCAAGCCCTCGATTTTTCGGCGGAGATTTTGAACCACCTCCACCAGCACGTCGGTGCCGACGTGGGGCTTGGCGTCCATGAGAATGTCCGCCTGGGCGCCCGCTTCCACCAGCTGTTCCAAGATCCAGCGGCTCCGGGGATTGTTGACGCCGGTGTTCAGCTTCCCGTCGGAAAAGGTTCCGGCGCCGCCCTCTCCAAACTGGACGTTGCTCTCCGGGTCCAGAAGACCCGTTTGGAAGAACCTGCTCACCTTCTCCCGCCGCGTAAAAGCGTCCTCGCCCCGCTCCAGCACCAATGGCCGCTGGCCGGCCAGGGCCAGGATCAGAGCGGCAAACATCCCGGCGGGGCCGAAGCCCACCACCACCGGGCGCTCGCCCGGGGGCAGGGCCTCCGGCGGGACATATTCCGGGTCTCTGGCAATGGAGGCCCGGCGGCAGCCGCTGCGGCGGAGAATTTGCTCCTCCCGCTCCCCCACCCGGACATCCAGGGTGTAAACCAGGCGCACGTCCGGTTTTTTCCGGGCGTCCACCGATCTTTTGACGATCCGACTTTCCAAAATCTGTGCCGGCGGCAGCCGAAGCAGCCGGGCAGCCTCCTGAAGGGGCGCCCCGGGGTCGTGGCCGGGAGGCAGGGCGATACCTGAAATACGGATCATTCGCCGCTCCTTCCCGCCCAGGTCCCGGCGAGAATACCGGAGCTCCAGGCCCACTGCAAATTATAGCCGCCGCAGTCTCCGTCCACGTCCAGCACCTCGCCGCAGGCAAACAGGCCGGGGATCCGGCGACTTTCCATGGTTTCCGGCGAAAATTCCGAAGTCAAAGCGCCGCCGGCGGTGACCTGGGCGGCGTCCATCCCCAGCTTCCCGGTCAAATTCACCTGGAGGGCCTTCACCTGGCCGGCGACCTGGGCCAAAGCCCGGCTGTCCAACGTAGCGATGGGGGCGGTTCCGCTCAGACCGGCGGATTTCACCAGTACCCGGCCCAGCCGGTTGTGGAGAACGCCGGTCAGCAGCCCGTCACAGGGCAGGTTGGTGCTTTTCCGGGCGGCCAGGGCATCTACCAGGGCCTCATAAGAAATATGGGGCAGAAAGTCTAACCGGCACGTCCAGGTTCCCGGGCCCTGGCAGGCGTCCCGGGAGAGGTCAAAAATGACCGGCCCGGACAGGCCATACTGGGTGAATTGCAGCTCCCCCGACCCGGACGCTATCGTTTTTCCGTCCCGCAGGATCGCGGCGGCGCAGTTGGCCCTGACACCCTTCAGCGCGGCCAGGCCGCTCCAGCTGGATTTCAGCTGCACCAGAGAGGGAAAAACCGGAGAAATATCGTGGCCAAGGGAGGCCAACAGCCGGTAGCCGGACTGCGAACCCCCCAGCTTCTCCCCCGCCGCGCCGCCGCAGGCCACGATCAGGCGCTGGCAGGAATAGGACGCGGAGGGCGTATGGACCAAAAAGAAATCTCCTCGCTTTTCCAGGGCGGTCGCCTCCACCCCGGTCAGTACCCGGACATTGGGCCGGTCCAGGGCGAATCGAAGGACATCCAGCACCGAGTTGGCCTGATCGGAATAGGGATAGACCCGGCCCGAAGGCTCGGCCACGGTAAAAAGTCCCAGGCTCCGAAACCATTCCAGGGTCCGCTCCGGTCCGAAGGCCTCCAGCGCGGGCCGGACAAAGCCAAGCTGCCCACCATGGTAACCGCCCTGGGCGGCGTGGAGGTTGCTCAGGTTGCACCTTCCGTTGCCGGTGGACAGCAGCTTCCGGCCAAGCCGGGCCTGCCGTTCCAGCAGCAGCACCTCCGTATTTGGATTTTCCGACGCCGCCAGGGCTGCCGCCATGCCCGACGCCCCGCCGCCTATGATGACGATTTTCATTCCGCCGCCTCCTCTCTTCCCCATTATACACCCCACGGTCTCGGGAAACAAGAAATATTTCCTTGCAAAAGGAAAAACCTCTGGTATAATAGAGATACCGCAAAGGAGGGATCCCATGGACCGGTCCAACATCGAAAAAATCGCCCGCCGCCCGGAGGACCGGCTGCTGCTTGCCAAGCTCTATGACAAGATCGACGCCGGGATCCGGCGGAACATCCCCGCCAATACCTGCTTTCTTTCCCCTGCGGAGCAGGAGATGGCTCGGTTCCTTTTTGGGAATACGGAAGGGCTGGTCTTCTTCGGTGGTCGGGCGGACGCGGAGCGGAAAATGCTGTGCTACCTGCCGGACTATCTGGAGCCGGATTCCCTGATGGGAGCGGAAAGCCCGGTGGTCTGCCTCCGGGCGGCGTTCCATGCTGGGGAGAACCTGACCCATCGGGACTTTTTGGGGGCGCTGATGGGAGCCGGGGTAGCCCGGGAGACCGTGGGGGATATCTATCCCGGGGAGGGGTCCTGTGATTTCTTCGTCACCGGGGAGATCGCCCCCTATCTGCTGCAAAATCTCACCAGCGCCGGCAGGACTCGTCTCTCGCTGACCGCCGTTCCTCTATCGGAGGTAAAAAGGCCGGAGGAAAAGGTGGCGATTTTGAAAGATACCCTGGCTTCCCTTCGGCTGGACTGTGTGGTTTCCGCCGGCTTCCGGGTGAGTCGGACACTGGCGGCTTCCTACATCGCGGCAGGACGGGTAGCCGTGGACGGGATCCCCCGGGAAAACGGGGACAGGCCGGTGCCGGCGGGCGCCAAGGTCTCCGTCCGGGGCTTGGGAAAGATCCAGCTGGCCGAAATCGGCGGGCAGACAAAGAAAGGACGCGTCAGCGTCACCATTCATCGGTATTTGTAAGGAGCAGCCTATGGAAATGCGGGAAGTGATCGCTCAAATCAACGCGCTGGCAAAAACGGCGAAGCAGCGGCCCCTGACGCCGGAGGAGACCGCCGACCGGGACCGGCTGCGCCGAATTTACATCGACGCGGTGAAGGCCAGCCTGACTGGGCAGCTGGACAATACCTATGTCCTCTACCCCGACGGCACCAAAAAGAAGCTGGAAAAGAAAAAGTAGTAAAATTACGATTTGACAGCAAAGCCTTGCCGAAAGGCAGGGCTTTTACGCATAGAAGGCATTGGAAACAGCTGCCACCGGCAGGCCAAATTTAGATCTTCAAATCTCTCCCCCTCCGCCAATAAAAACCCCCGCTTACAGCGGGGGTTTTTATTGGCGGAGTGAGAGAGATTTGAACTCTCGCGCGTTTTTTAGACGCCTACTCCCTTAGCAGGGGAGCCCCTTCGGCCTCTTGGGTATCACTCCGAATGAACGTATTTTCTTTGCTTGGATATTCTAGCACAAGGCGGGGCGTTTGTCAAGGAAAAAACATCCATTTTCCCCGCTTTGTTAAATTACCCGTTTCCTTCCATTTTATACCGGCCTTTTTCTTGTTTGCATCCTATTATAGGCGGACCCCCCGGCTGGGCCGGGGGGCGTGGATTGATGAATTATGCCCGTTCTATCAGGTCTTTCAGGCGAATCGCCAGCTGGGCAGCCTCCTGGCGGGTAAGGGCGCCCGCCCAGTCTGTATCCTTGGGAAACAGACCCAGGCCCACCGCCTGCTCCTTAGGATCCAGGGGCTGTTCCGGGACCCAGGTCTTTCCGTCCTCCGCGACAACCGCCTTGGCGATGGCCCGGGCCGCGTCCTCACGACGCTCTGTGAGAAACTGAACGCCCACCGCCGAGTCGTGGAAGTCTACTTCCAGCAGACAGGCGGTAGCCTCCGGCGCGCGCAGCTCAAAAAGTCCGGGCCGGGACTGTACGCTGCTGGAACGGTTGCTCTGCTGGCCCGTAGCCTTCAGCTCCCGGATCAGCTTTTCCGCCAGGGCCTTTCCGCTGGTGTGGTAGAAGGCGATGGGCCCCCATGCCCCGCCGCCGCCTCCGGCGTTGGAGTGCAGGGCCAAATAGTAGTCCGCCTTCATTTCATTGGCCTGCTGAGGCCGGTCGTCGATGGGGGTGGTCTTAGCGGCCCGGAAATACCGGACGCCGCACCGGTCCAGGTGCGGCGTAACGGCGTCCATCAGCAGATTCATCTGTTCCATTTCCGAGCCATAGCCGTTGATGCCGATGTTTCCGTCCTGATCCGAAGGGCTCAAATACCATAGTTTCGCCATAATAGCCAACTCCTTTCCAAAATAGGGGTGATCCCCCTTTACCCTATGCCGAAGGGCGCCGAAAGTTGCCCGCTTTCGCGCAACCTTTGTCGGCCTTGACTTTTTTGGAGAAAGGTGCTATATTTCTAACACATGGAGAGATGTCCGAGGGGTTTAAGGAGCCAGTCTTGAAAACTGGTGATGCGCAAAACGCACCGTGGGTTCGAATCCCACTCTCTCCGCCAAAAATCGGCAAGACTTGCAAAAGGCTTGCCGATTTTTACTTCTTCACTATTCACTACTTCACTCTTCACTAATATAAAGGTATAAAGGACCAATTTTTGGAAGGTAAGAAGTATTATGTAAGAGTGAAAAAGTGTGGTGCCTATTACGCCGGCAGTAGAATCAGCCGCAGCTCAAGAACATAAAACCGGGCCGGATCAACCGGCCCGGTCCATTTTACCCCTCGGGAATGACCCCGTCCAAAAATTCCTCCAGGTACCAGAGCAGCGCCTGTCGGTTGGTCGTCCCGCCGTCGAAGACCACCGGGCAGGATTCCAGCATGGTGTAGCCGTCCTGCCCGTAGCACAGCAGGTCGCTGGTCCCTGCCAGGGTATAGGTTTTGCTTTTTAAGATATCGCGGCCATGGATTTTTACATTGGATACCCGGCGCTGGCCGTGGATCTCCACAAAATCTCCATTCCCGTCCAGGAGCACCCCGGTTTGGATGGAATCGTCTACCTCATAGGTAAGCCCCGCCCCGTGGAGGAAGGGGGTATCCCCGCCCATGACCGCCATTTCCAGAACGTCCAGCAGCTGAGCGCCGGTGATCTCCACCACGGTCAGGCAGCGGTTCCCCGGCAGCAGAGACAGCAGCTCCCCGTAGGTCACGGTGCCCTGGTCCAATTCCCCGGACAGGTCGCTGCCGGAGATCAGGGCGATATCCGCCCCCATGACTCCCCGGTATGCCTCGGCGCAGAATTTCCCCAGGGAGGTCTCTCCGGTCAGGCTGCCCTCCAGAAGAAGCGCGCCCTCCGATCGACCGGCGGAGCGCTCTTTCCAGGCCTCCACCCGCTCCTCCGCCTTCCGGGAAGCGGTAGCCACCGCCGGATCCTCATCCGTCAGGCCGGAAACCGCGTTGACGCGAACCTGCTTGTCTTTTAGATTCAGATGGATCTCCGCCAAATAGCCCAGCTGAGCGCCGGTGGAGCAAAGCGTGACGGTGTTGCCGTCCTTGTCCTTCACCGTATCGCTTTCCACTACGGAGACGGCATGGCCGTCCAGATAGGCCAGCATCCCCGTGGTGTTCTCAATGATGTCCACGGAGGTATAGGGCGTGTCCACCACGTCCATACCGGTGTGGCCCAGGCAGATCACCACGTCCGCTCCGGCATTTTTGGCGTCATCAATGGCCGCCTGGACGCAGTCGTAGAGCTCCTGCCCATCCTCCCCTTGACAGAAGCTATAAAGGGGATTCCCCTGCCCGTCGGTAAAGTCGGCAAAAAGGGCCTTCTCCGGAGTCCTGGCGCTGCAAATGCCCACAAAAGCCACCTGAAAACCGCCGAAGGTCCGCAGGACGTAGGGGGCGAACACGGGCTTGCCGGTGGTCAGATCGATGAAATTGCAGGCGGTATATTCAAACGTGCCCGCTTCCGCGGCGGCCAGCAGGGCCTCCAAGCCGTGGTCAAAGTCGTGCTCCCCCGGCACCGCCAGGGAAAATCCCGCCGCGTTCATCAGAGAAACCACGTTTTGCCCCTCGTCGGGCAGGCCGATCTCCTCCATGGCCAGGGCATCTCCCCCGTCTACCAGCAGCACGGCGGCGTCCGGGTTTTCGGCGGCAACCTTGTCCCGGTAAGCGGCCAAAACAGAATAGTTCCGGTCTTCAAAATCGGAGGGCATACTGACACACCGGCCGCCGCCGGCAAACAGGAGAATCCCTTCATCCGCATTCTCCCGGTTGGCGGATTCCCCGCCTGTGGGAAGGGATTGGCTGGGATCCGTGGCCTCAATCCCCGAAACGGTGGACGATGTTTGGGCCGTTTCGCCGGTTGAGCCTGTCCCCTGCCCTTCCGAAACGCAGCCCGCCAGCAACAGCGCCGCAAGGATCCACGCAAGACAGCGTTTTTTCACGTTCCTTCCCCCTTTGTCCGGAAATAGATCCATTCTTTCTATTTAAAATAGCATACAATTGTGAATAAATCAACCAAAACGCCCGGAGAAATCTCCGGGCGTTTTGCAGGCGGTGATGGTGGATCAGATTCTCTCACGGTAGAGAAAGAAAAAATAGCCATAGTCGGAGGCGGCGGGGAAATCTGCCAGCTGTTCCCAAGAGGCGTGAAGGGTGAAGGCAAAGTGGTTTTGCTCGCCGTCAAAATAGGTCTCATAGGCCACGATATAGCCCAGATTATAAAGGCGGTCCATCTCTTCCTGGACCCAGGCCCCGTCCTGGGGCTGCTGGACGCCGTCCACAAACACATCCACATAGACTTGATAGCGGCGGCTCTGCCCGTATTCCTCCATAGCCCCCCGCAGCGGGATGGAATACCCCACCTGGCCGTTCTCCGGGGCGGCGTAGCAGGCAGCCGACTGGTCGCCTTGGCTATAGCTGGAAATCATCTCCATAATTTCGTCCGGCGGAAAGCTGGGGTCACCCGGGCCAATGAACGGTCCGCCAATGGCGTTCGGATCTTCCGGGGAGGAAGGCGGCGCCCCGGTTTCGGTCTGGGACTGGGGTGTAGTTTCGGTCGTACCGGCGTTCTGAGGGTCTTGGGGCTCCTGGCTGGGTTCAACCACATCCGTCTGGCCCGGCTGATTCTCTTGATTAGGGGCAAACTGGGCCCCGCTTTGCGCCAGCGCCCAAGGCTTCCACATCAGCAGCAGGACCAGGCAGGCCCCGGCGGCGCCCAGAGACGTCAGCCACCGCGCCCGGCGACGGCGGCGGGCGCGGATTCTATCGCTGCGGGCCAAAACCCGGTCAGCGACTTCACGGTAATTCCTCATGAAAGTAGCCCTCCTTTTCCAATTGCGCTTTCAGGCTTACACGGCCCCGGTGGAGAAGATTTTCCACCTGGCGCTTGGTCTTTTTCATGACGGCGGCCACCTGGGTGTTAGACATCTCCTCAAAATAGGACAGGTACAGCGCCTGGCGGTACTCCGGCTTCAGCGCCGCCAAGGCCCGGTGGAGGTGGATCCGCTCCTCCCGGCGTAGGTACGCCGTTTCCAGGTCCTCCAGCGCGCCCGGCTCCTCTTCCAGGGGCAGGTCTCGGCGTCTGCGAAGATAATCGATCGCCAGGTGCCTGCCGATGGTGTAGAGCCAGGTTTTGAAGGTGTTGCCTCCGATGAAGCGCGGGCGGTCCGCCGCCAGCTTGACAAAGGCATCCTCCACCAGGTCCTCGGCCGCGGAAAAGCTGCCGGTGACGCCGGACAAGTACAGCGTCAGTCCCGGCTGGTAATCCCGGACGATCTCCGCCAGCGCGTCCCGGTCGCCGCTGAGAAAGCGGCGATAGGCTTCCGCTCCATTGTCCATATTCCGCTCCTTTCCGAAAGACCAGCTTCAAATGCCTTTCACCAATTAAACGCAGAAGGGCAGGATTTCTCTCAACGATGAGGAAAAAAATTTTTGCCGGGAACCCCGGCAAAAATTCAAGTATCTTTCATCTTTTTAATTTTAAGCACCAGCGGGATCGCCACGCAGGCGGCGGTGACACCGATCAGGACGTTGCTGACCATCATGGTCATGCCCACGGCCTCCGCGCCCAGCCCGGTGAAGTTCTGGAAAAACCACAGCACCGGCACCCGGAAGACGAATACCCGGGCGGCGTTCAGAACCATGGTGGCTTTGGAATAGCCATAGCCCAGCAACAGGGCGTCCACCGCCGAGTTGATCCCCAGGGTGATGTAGCCCAGCATCTCCCACCGGTGGATGGCCACGATCCCGTCGCAAAACGCCTGGTCAAACTGGCTCTTGGACTGGGCAAACACCCGGGCCAGCCAGGGCAGGCAGCCGCTGACCACTGCCAGGCCCACCGCGCCAATAGCGATATCCAGCGCCAGAAGGCAGTAAAACAGCTTTAAGGTCCGGCGGTACTTCCCCGCGCCCCGGTTTTGGCTGATGAGGGCGGAGGCTCCGTCCAGGAAGCCCATGTGCCAATTGGTGGTCAGGCCGCCGATGTTGTTGGAGATCCCCAAGGCCCCCACGGTCAGGTCGCCGTAGGCCTTGGACATGGCGTTGACCACCACTTTTCCCCCGGCAAAGAGCATTTTTTCCGCCGACACCGGGTAGGACAGCTTGAAAATGGGCAGCAGTGTACCGCTGCCAAGGCGGATGTTCTTCACGGAGAAGCGGAAAATCCCCTCGTCCCGGAACATACTGCCCAGGGCGTAAAATAGCAGGAACAGCTGGGAGAGCAGGGTCGCCACGGCGATCATTACCACATCGGCGTCCATGCCGTACACAAACAGAGCAGACAAACCCAGCTTGATTAGGATGATGGCCAGATTCAGATAGAGGATCCGGCGGCCATGGCCCCGGCTGCGCTCTATGGCGATATAGACCGTGTTGAAAAAGCTCACCAGCTGGGTGGCGATCTCCACCCGGAAATAGCCCGCCCCCACCTGGATCAGCGATTCCGGCGTGCCCATCAGCTTTAGAAAGGGCCGGGCAAAGGGGATCAACGTCCCCGCCACCACCAGACTGATCATCACCGCCAGGGCGTACAGGGTCGCCACCTGGACGCGGACCTGGTCATAGTCTCCCTTTCCGTATGCCTCGGAGATCTTGATGCTGCCGCCCACCGCCAATCCGGTGCCGATGGCCGTAATCATCAGGGTGATCTGGGCCAGGGAAGCGATGGCGGACACCGCGTCGGAGCTGATATGGGCCGCCATGAGGGAGTCCAGCACCCGGAAGATCTGCTGCAGAGCCTGATACAGCGCCAGGGGGCCGCAGACCGTCAAAAGTACCTTCATGGGCGGGGCCGTCAGGGCGTATTCCCGGAAGGACTCGTCCTGCTTGGAGACGCCAAACGCCATTTCGCGCCTTCTTTCTTTACACTTTACAAAACCACGCCGTCTTTGAAAATGGAGATCTCCCGGAAGCCCTTCTGCTCGGCCTTGGTCTGCTTGCCGGAGGCCACCTCCAGCACCAGCGCCATCAGATCCTGGGCGGCCTCGTCCAGCGTCCGCTTCCCGTCGGCCACCACGCCGGCATTGAAGTCGATCCAGCCGGCCTTCTTGACAGCCAGCGGGGTATTGGTGGCCAGCTTCATGGTGGGAGCCGGCGCGCCGAAGGGCGTTCCCCGACCGGTGGTGAAGAGGATCAGATGAGCCCCCGCGGCGGTCAGGGCCGTGGCGGAGACCAGGTCGTTGCCGGGGCCGTAGAGCATATTCAGCCCCTTGGTCACCACGGGGTCGCCGTAGCCGATCACGTCCATAATGGGCGCGGAGCCCCCCTTCTGGACGCAGCCGCAGGACTTGTCCTCCAGGGTGGTGATGCCGCCCTGCTTATTGCCCGGGCTGGGATTGTCGTAGACCACCTCGTTGTGGG
>CANRQC010000074.1 GCA_947632695.1 uncultured Oscillospiraceae bacterium
GAGATGGGCGCAAAGCTGTACCTGCCGCCCCTTTCCCTCTGCGGGGACAATGCCGCCATGATCGGCGCCCAGGGGTATTACGAGTTTTTGTCGGGAAATTTGGCGGATATGGGCCTCAACGCCTACGCCAGCCGCTCCCTTTTTGGCGAACGGCTGTAAAAACGGAGCGGGCCGGATTTATGCAGCGGAAACGGTTCTGCCGCAGTTATGGAAACCCTATATTTTCCAAAAAAATCGGAAAAATTGTTTCGATTTTCCGGCTTATCTCCCGCCCCGGCAGATTTCGACAAATTTTTTCTCCGCTCTGGGCTGTGCAAAAGTCTGTGGAATCTGTGAATAACCGAATGAATATTCCTGATTTTCCCCAGTTATGGAACCTGACTTCTGTAAACGGCTTGGGTTTATTCCCTTTTTTATCCTTGACAAATTCCATCCTCTGTGCTAAAGTAAGGCTAGATTTTTGAAAGGAGGCGATTTCCGTGCGGATCAGAAAGACTTTTCAGCGCTTTGCGCTCACTATCACGCTACAATTATGCCCGGAACTCGCTTCCTGTTTGGCCGCACGCTAGATTTTTGATCGCGTGTTGGTTTTCTTGCGGCGCGAGCTTCGGCTCGGGCCGTTTTTTTGCGGCCATTTTTAGAAATTCGGGAGGAAAAAATGAAAACGATGCTGGGCTATCTCAAGCCCTATTGGAAAATGATGCTTTTTTCCGGCCTGGCGGTGACCGCGTCGGGCCTGTGCGACCTGCTGCTGCCCACCTTGATGAGCGACCTGCTCAATCAGGGGGTCTACGGCAAGGATTTTCAGATGATTCTACTGGGCTGTGGAAAAATGCTGCTGTTCACCATCTTAGGGGTGGGCTGCCAGGTGCTGGGCAGCTTGCTTTCCACCCGGGTGGTGGCGAACTACTGCGCCGACCTGCGCCGGGCGGTGTTCCAGCGGGTCAACCGCATGGATTTTGAGACCTTCGGCTCCATCGGTACCGCCGCCTTAGTGACCCGGGCCACCCGGGACGTGCAGACCGTCTCCTGGCTGGCGGTGGCCCTGTCCGACGCCGTCATCACCATCCCCGTGCTGTTTTTCGGCGGGGTGGGACTGACCATGGCCAAGGATTGGGCGCTGGCCCTGGCCATGCTGGCCTTTCTGCCCCTGGTGTTTCTGCTGGTGACCTGGACCGGCAAGCGGATCAACCCGCTGTGGGAGGAGAGCGACGGCAGCGTGGACCGCCAGAATGAGCTGATCCGCCAGCGGCTTCGGGGCATCCGGGTGATCCGGGCCTTCCAGCGGGAGCGGGACGCCCATGAGCAGGTGGCCTCCGCCACCCGGGTCATGTCCCGGGCCATGATCAGCGCCAACAACGCCGAGAGCCTGATCGCCCCGGTGACCACCTTCCTGCTGAACGCCGCGGCGGTGCTGGTGGTGTATCTGGGGATCTTCCGCTTAGAGGGCGGAACCGGCCTGACTGGGCCGGACCTCTTCGCCATCGTGCAGTACATCGCCCTGACCAGCGGCAGCGTCATCAACGCCGCCTTCGTCATCATCGAAATGCCCCACGCCCGGGTGGCGGCGGAGCGGATCGGCCAGGCCCTGAGCGCCCCGATCCAAGAGGAGCCCGCCCCCAGGGAGGAGGTGGTGCTGGAGGGCAGCATCCGGCTGGAGGACGTGTCCTTCACCTATCCCGGTGGCGCCGCCCCGGCGTTGGAGCATATCAGCCTGACCATCCCTGCGGGGAAAAAGGCCGCCATCATTGGCGGCACCGGGGCGGGGAAGACCACCCTGGCCCGGCTGCTGCTGGGCTTCTATCCCCCGGCGGAGGGGAAGATTTACTTAGGCGGGCGGGACCTTTCCGGTCTCAATCGCCGGACCCTCCGGGACCAGCTCAGCCCGGTGCTGCAAAGCGCCGCTCTCTACTCCGGCACCATTCGGGAAAACCTGCGGATGGGCAGGCCCGAGGCACGGGATGAAGAGCTGTGGGACGCCCTGGAGGCCGCTCAGGCCGGATTTGTCCGGGAGCTGGGGCTGGACCATCCGGTGAAGCAGTCCGGTAAGAATCTGTCCGGCGGGCAGAAGCAGCGGCTGTGCATCGCCCGGGCGCTGCTGAAAAACGCGCCGGTTTATCTGTTTGACGACAGCTTTTCCGCTCTGGATTTTCTGACGGAGGCGGCCCTCCGCGCCGCCCTGTCCAAGCGTCTGGCGGGGAAGACCCAGATCCTCATCACCCAGCGGATCTCCACCGCCGCCCACTGCGACCTGGTGTTCGTACTGGACGGGGGAAGTCTGGTAGGCGCTGGGACCCACAGTAAGCTGCTGGAAAGCTGCCAGGTGTATCGGGAGATCTACGACTCCCAGACGGGAGGGAAGGAGCATGGATAAAAAGAAAAAAGAAAATTACCGGGTGCTGCTGCGACTGGGCCGGGAGGCGGCGCCCATTGGATGGGGACTGGCCCTGGCCGCGGGAATGAATCTGACCTCGGTGCTGTGCGCCGTGGCGGCGCCCCAGCTGCTGGGCCAGATCATCCAGCGTGTCTGCGACGGCGCCGCCGCCGGGGCCCTGGCCGGGCTACCACGGGCGCTGCTGCCGTCCCTGGCCCTGCTGCTGGCCTGCTACGCCGGGAGCCAGATTCTGTCCTACGGCAATATCGCCCTGATGAACCGGCTGGTGACCAGCCACTTCACCTGCGGCTTCCGGCTGCGAATTTCCGAAAAGCTGAGCCGTCTGCCGGTGGGCTATGTGGACCAGACCCCGGTGGGGGAGGTCCTGAGCCGGATGACCGGGGACGTGGGGGACCTGGGGGGCTATCTCCACCAAGTGTTCGACGGCCTGGTGCTGGGGGCCTTTCAGCTGGCTGCGGTGGCGGTGGCCATGTTTCGGGAGAATCCCGCCCTGGCCTGCTTCGTGGTGGTGCTGACGCCCCTTTCTCTGTGGCTGACCACCCAGGTCAGCCGAGTCTGCACCAAAAATTTCGACGCCATGTTTGAATCCTCAGAGGCGCTGACCGGGGTGACGGAGGAGGCCTTCTCCAATTTTGAGACCGCCCGGGCCTACGCCCTGGAGGAGTTTACCCAGGACAATCACGAAAAGAAAAACATGGCGCTATCGGAGAACACCTTCCATGCCCACTTCACCGCCGGCCTGGTGGCCCCCGTGGTGCGGCTGACCAACGCCGCCGCCTATATTCTCATCGCCCTGCTGGGAGGCTGGCTGATTTTGCGGGGGACCATCGGCGTGGGGACCGTGGTGACGGTGATCCTCTACGCCCAGCAGTTTGCCTCCCCTCTGGAAATGCTGGGGGACGACATCAGCTATCTGCACTGGGTGGTCGCCGCTGCCAACCGGGTATACGGCTTCCTGGATCTACCGGAGGAGCCGGTGCAGACAGGTAATCTGCCGGAGCAGACCCAGGGCGCGGTGGAATTTCAGAACGTGACCTTTGGCTACCGGAAGGACGAGCCCATTTTGAAGGACATCTCCTTCCGGGCTGAGCCGGGGCAGAAGATCGCCATCGTCGGCCCCACCGGCGGGGGAAAGACCACCCTGGTGAACCTTCTGATGCGGTTTTACGACCCGGACAGCGGCACCATTCTTCTGGACGGCCAGGACACCGCCCAGATCGACCGGGAGCAGGTGCGGGGCCGGTTCGCCATGGTGCTGCAAGACACCTGGCTGTTCCCTGGCACCCTCCGGGAGAACGTGGCCTACGGCAATCCCGGCGCGACCATGGCCGAAATTGAGCGCGCCTGCCGCCGGACTCACTGCCACCGGCTGATCACCGCCATGCCCCAGGGCTACGACACCCCCATCCGGGAGGACTCCGCCAATCTCTCCGGCGGGCAGAAGCAGCTGCTGACCATCGCCCGGGCCTTTCTGGCGGACCGGCCCCTGCTGATCCTGGACGAGGCCACCTCCAATGTGGACACCCGGACGGAAATTCTGATCCAGCGGGCTATGGACACCTTGATGAAGGGCCGGACCAGCTTTGTCATTGCCCACCGGCTCAGCACCATCGTGGACGCGGATAAGATCCTGGTCATCGACCAGGGGCGGCTCATCGAGGAGGGGACCCATCAGGAGCTGCTGGATAAGAAGGGGTTTTACTACAGGCTCTACAGCAGCCAATACGAGGAGGGGTAAAATGCTCACAATCTACACCCGGCTGTCCCAAATCTCCTTCCGGGAGCTGATGGAGGTGTACCGGGAGGGAAACGAGGAAAACGCCCGGGACCTCTATCCCGAGCTGCCTGAAAATGAGGGAATTTTGCAGGTGGAGGCGGATTTCTACCAATTTCTCCGGGAGAATTTCTTCCGCCGCCCCCAGGCGGTCTATGCCGTCTGGGAGGAGGCGGGGCGGTACTTTGCCGCCCTGCGGCTCTGGCCCTTTTCCGACGGCCTGCTGGTGGAGGCCCTGGAGACGGCCCCGGAACTGCGAAACCGGGGCTATGGGAAGTCCCTGCTCTCCGCCGCGGCCCAGTGGGCAGGGGAGCGGGGGTGGAAAAAGCTCTATTCCCATGTGGACAAGGACAACGGCCCCTCCCTGGCGGTCCACCGGGCCTGCGGCTTTCGGATCTATAAGGACTCGGCTACCTATACGGACGGAACGGTGCGGACCAACTGTTACACATTATGTAAACCTCTGGACGAAACCAACACTTTCTTTTCCCCAGAGACGCGATAAACGTATCTGGAAACGAACGGGCCCCGGCGAAGAGCCGGGGCCTGTCGATTATTTTTCCTTTGCTTCCTTGGCAGCCTTCTTTGCGGCTTTGGCCTTGGCCTTGGCTTCCTCGGCCTTCTTGGCCTCCTCCTTGGCGGCGGCGGCAGCGGTCTCATTGGAGGAGATGGCCCACTTGGTAAACTCGATGCGGACCTGGTCCGCGCCGGTCTCCAGAACGATCTTATCCTCCTTCACATGGACCACCTTGCCCACGATACCGCCGATGGTGGTGATCTCGTCGCCCACCTTTACGGCGTTGCGCATTTCCTCCGCTTCCTTCTTCCGCTTGTTCTCCGGGCGGATCAGCATAAAGTAGAAGACGGCCAGCATCAGCACCAGCATGATGACGGTACTCATCATCCCCGCGCCGGGATCAACGGTAGCACCGGTGGACTCCAAAAAATACGGCATAGCAATTCTCCTTCGTGTTAGTCTTTTTTCATTATACCATCGATTGGAAAAAATGCAAGGAAAATCTAGATTCTTCGGCTGAGTTTTTCCGAATATTCCCGGCGGAAGGCTTCAAACCGGCCCTCGTCCAGGGCCTGGCGGATTCTTTCCAGGAGCTTGTTGTAAAAATAGAGGTTGTGCAGCACTGCCAGCCGCATGGCCAGCATTTCCTCCGCGATAAACAGGTGCCGCAGATAGGCCCGGGAGTACCTCCGGCACACGGGGCAGTCGCACTGGGGATCCACCGGCCCGCTGTCTAACTGGTACTTGGCGTTTTTCAGGTTGATGGCCCCCTCCCAGGTGAAGAGCCGGGCGTGGCGGGCGTTCCGGGCGGGCATGACGCAGTCAAAAAAGTCGATGCCCCGGGCCACGCCCTCGATGATATTGCTGGGGGTTCCCACCCCCATGAGGTAGCGGGGCCGGTCCTTGGGCATGTGGGGCTCCACCGCCTCGATGATCTCATACATGGTCTCGGTGCTCTCGCCCACCGCCAGGCCGCCGATGGCGTACCCGGGCAGGTCCAGGTCCGCGATCTGCTTCATATGCTCTACCCGCAGATCGGCGTAGGTGCCTCCCTGATTGATACCCCAGAGCATCTGATGGGGGTTGACGGTGTCCGGCAGGGCGTTTAACCGGGCGTTCTCCGCCTTGCACCGGACCAGCCAGCGGTAGGTCCGGTCCACGCTCTGCTTTACATAGTCCTTTGGCGCCGGGTTTTCGATGCACTCATCCAGGGCCATGCAGATATCGGAGCCCAGATTCGACTGGATCCGCATGCTCTCCTCCGGCCCCATAAAAATGCGATGCCCGTCGATGTGGGAGGCGAAGGTGACGCCTTCCTCTTTAATTTTCCGCAGCCCGGCCAGGGAGAACACCTGGAAGCCCCCGGAGTCCGTCAAAATGGGCCCGTCCCAGGTGATGAATTTGTGAAGGCCCCCCAGAGCCTTTACGTTTTCGTCTCCCGGCCGGAGGTGGAGGTGGTAGGTGTTGGACAGCTCTACCTGGCAGCCAATCTCCTTCAAGTCCCGGGCGCTGAGGGCGCCTTTGATGGCCCCCTGGGTGCCCACGTTCATAAAGACCGGGGTCTGGACCGTCCCATGGGCGCAGGTGAACACGCCCCGCCGGGCCCGGCCCTCGGTTTTCAGCAGCTCAAACATGGCATTCCTCTCTTTTTCTCGGATTGTAGCGGACATAGAGCCAGGTCTGCTCCACCGTCCCCAGCTGGGTCCGGTAGGCGACCTCCTTCCAGAAGGTAAAGCCGCATTTTTCCACCACCCGGCGGCTCCGGGTGTTGCGGAGAAAGTGCCCGCAGGTGAGAAAATCATAATTCCAGACGGTAAAGCAGTACTCGATGACGGCGTTCACCGCCTCCGGCATCAGCCCCCGGCCCCAGTAATCCTTGGCCAGGACGTAGCCGATCTCCCGGCCCAGCCGGTCCGGCGCGGGGTCCTCGGACCGCTCCAGCCGCTCCAGGCCGACGGAGCCGATCACATGGCCGTTCTCCTTCAGAACCAGGGCAAAGGTCTTTTTCTCGTCGATAAATCGCCGAAGGACCGCCCGGCTTACTTCCCGGTTCTCATGGGGCGGCCAGCCCGCCATCGGACCCACGCCGTCTACGCTGGCATAGGCGAAAAAATCCTCCAGGTCCGACTCTACCCAGGGTCGGAGGAGAAGCCTGGGCGTTTCCAAACGTACCTTTGTCACATCCACAGGGGCGTCCATGGCGGGCCTCCTTTCGTTTTCTTTTCAATATAGCCGAAAAGGAAGGGGCTGTCAAGAAAAAAAGATTGCTATTTTTCATCGGTTGACTTATAATAGTTAAAATGCCAAAATTCGAGGTGTCCTGCAATGGCAAACGATCAAAAACTCAATCTCACCATGCTCTGCGATTTTTATGAGCTGACCATGGGCAACGGCTACTTTGAAAAGGGCTACGGCGACCGGATCTGCTACTTTGACGTGTTCTTCCGCCAGTGTCCCGACGGAGGCGGCTTCGCCATCGCCGCCGGGTTGGAGCAGATCGTGGACTATATCCAGAACCTCCACTTCACGCCGGAGGACATTGAATATCTCCGGGGCCGGAAGCTGTTTTCTGAGGAATTTCTGGCCTACCTGGCGGATTTTCACTTCACCGGCGACATCTGGGCCGTGCCCGAGGGCACGCCCATCTTCCCCAAGGAGCCCATTCTCACGGTCCGGGCTCCTGCCATCGAGGCCCAGCTGATCGAGACCTTCCTGCTGCTCAGTGTGAACCACCAGAGCCTGATCGCCACCAAGGCCAACCGGGTGGTCCGGGCAGCCCAGGGCCGGACGGTGCTGGAATTTGGCTCCCGCCGGGCCCAGGGGGCGGACGCCGCCATTCTGGGGGCCCGGGCGGCCTACATCGGCGGCTGCAACGGCACTGCCTGCACCATCTCCGACCAGCTCTACGGCGTCTACGCCGGGGGCACCATGGCCCATGCCTGGGTCCAGATGTTTGACTCGGAGTACGAGGCATTCAAGGCCTACTGCCAGCTCTATCCCCACAACGCCACCCTGCTGGTGGACACCTACAACACCCTCCGCTCCGGGGTCCCCAACGCCATCCGGGCGTTTAACGAGGTCCTGAAGCCCCTGGGCATTGAGGACTGCGGCATTCGGCTGGACTCCGGGGACATGACCTATCTGACCTGCCAGGCCCGGAAGATGCTGGACGAAGCGGGCTGGACCAAGTGCAAGATCTCCGTTTCCAACTCTCTGGACGAGTATATCATCCAGGATATTCTCCGCCAGGGGGCGAAAATCGATATGTTCGGCGTGGGCGAGCGGCTGATTACCGCCCGCAGCGAGCCGGTGTTTGGCGGCGTCTACAAGCTGGCGGCGGTGGAAAAGCCCGACGGCTCCATCGTGCCCAAGATCAAGATCTCCGAAAACGTGGGCAAGATCACGAACCCCCATTTCAAGAAGCTCTACCGGTTCTTCGGCAAGGACACCGGCAAGGCCATTGCCGACTACCTCTGCGTCTACGACGAGGGGGTGGACGACTCCGGCGAGCTGGAGATCTTCGACCCGGAGGCCACCTGGAAGCGGAAGACCGTCTATAATTTTGAGGCCAAGGAACTGCAGGTGCCGGTATTCCAGGGGGGCAAGCTGGTGTACCGGTGCCCCAGCCTGGAGGAGATCCGGGCCTACTGCCTGTCCCAGGTGGACAAGCTCTGGGACGAGGTCAAGCGGTTCGACAACCCCCAGACATATTATGTTGACCTCTCCCAAAAGCTCTGGGATATCCGCGATCAACTTCTGAAGAGCAACGGAAAAGGATGAATATGAAAAAAGGAAGCGCGGCCTCCATGGCCTTCGGCGGCGTGCTGGGGGCTCTGGCGGTGATGATCCAATATTTGGGCGGCTTTATTCCCATCGCCACCTATCTGTGTCCCGGAATTGCCATTCTGCTCTGCTGGCTGGTGGCCCGGCAGTGCGGCAACCGGGTGACCTGGGCCTGGTATATCGCCGTGGCGGTGCTGTCGCTGCTCCTGGGGCCCAATAAGGAGGCGGCGGGGGTGTTCCTGGTACTGGGGTATTACCCCATCTTGAAGCCCCGGCTGGACGCGGCCAAGCTGGGCTGGCTGGGGAAGCTCTTGGTGTTCAACGTCGGCGTCTGCGCCCTGTATGGGGTGATGATCTATGTCTCCGGCCTGGAAGAAGTGATCGGAGAAAATGAGAGCCTGGGAGCTTGGATGCTGGTCATTCTGCTGGTGATGGGCAACATCACCTTCTTCCTCCTGGATATCCTGCTGACATTGCTGGAGCGCCGGGCCCGGAACATGAGAAAGGGCAAGCGTCCCGACACCGGCGAGAAGCAAGATGGATGAGTGGTATCTGTATATCCTGGAGTGCGGGGACGGGACGCTCTACACCGGCATTGCCCGAGACGTGGAGCGCCGTTTGGAGGCCCATCGTGCCGGGAAAGGCGCCAAATATACCCGAGGCCGGGGACCGCTGATCCTGCGCTATACCGAGCGCTGCGGCGCCCATAGCCAAGCCCTTCGCCGGGAGCTGGCGGTGAAGGCTTTGAGCCGGGACGAAAAGCTTGCCTTGTGCGGACAAAAATAGCCGGAAGGTGAGGACCCTTCCGGCTTTTCATATTATTATAAGGTGACCAGCCCTGCCTCCGCCAGCTTTTGCAGGCTCAGAAGGATGCCCAGCTTGGCGTGATACCAGGTCAGCCCCCCCTGGAAGTACACTGCGTAGGGGGGCCGGATGGGCCCGTCGGCGGACAGCTCAATAGACGAGCCCTGGACGAAGGCTCCCGCCGCCATGATGACTTGATCCTCATATCCCGGCATATCCCAGGGCAGGGGGGTGGCGAAGGAGTCCACTGGGGCGGCGGCCTGAATGCCCTTGCAGAAGGCTTCCATGGCCTCCTTGCTCCCCAGCTCCACCGCCTGGATGATGTCGTGCCGGGGCTCCGCCGCGTTCGGGACGCAGGCAAAACCCAGGGGCTCGTAGAGATTGGCGGCGAAGATGGCGCCCTTTTCCGCGCCGGCCACCACCGTGGGCGCCAGGAACAGGCCCTGGTACAGCGCCGGCAGCAGGCCCAGGTTGGCCCCCACCTCCTGGCCTAAGCCCGGGGCGGAGAGCCGGTAGGCGCAGCGCCGGACGCAGGCTTCCGTGCCGCAGATGTAGCCCCCAATGGGCGCCAGCCCGCCGCCGGGATTTTTAATCAGGGACCCCACCACCATATCCGCCCCCACGTCGGAGGGCTCCAGCGTC
>CANRQC010000075.1 GCA_947632695.1 uncultured Oscillospiraceae bacterium
CACCTGCCGGCAGTGTTCCCGCTCCTGCTGGGCCAGCCGTGCGAAGACCGGGCCGTACTCCGGGTCTCCGGAGAGCTTTTCATAAGCGGCGGCGGCCTTTAAGCTTTCGGCGTACCGCCTGCGCAGACCCGCCTCCGGAGTCTCCCGGAGCGGCGGCGGGGTCCGCAGGGCAGGGCGGCTGCCGTTGAGCAGCAGATGCAGTCCCCGCAGGGCGTCGGCGGTGGTCTGCTCCTCCCGGGCTAAGCGCCGCAGGGTCGCCGCCGCCTGAGGGCCCACCTGCCGCGCCAGGGCCAAATAGGCCGTGGCGGCGGCCCAGGAATCCGCCAGCAGGGGCAGCAGCTCCTGCCGGGGCGGCTGGGGCTCCTGCTGGCCCCGGACCCGCTGCCATACCCTGGCGGCAAGCGCCGGATCGTAAGCGTCCATGAAATCACCTCCCCCAATGGGTCTCACTACCAGTATAGTCGGGAAGGGAAAAATATTTTCTCCAAAAATGTCGGCGGAGCCGGAAAAAGTGCTTTTCTTTTTCGCTCATTTGTGCTATAATGGAAAAAAGAAAGGGAGGTGCGCCCCATGTCTAAGGGAACCGACCGTGCCGAGCAGATCCTTCGCTATGTCAACGATTTTATCCAGGAAAACGGCTACGCCCCCTCCGTCCGGGAGATCGGAACCGGCGTGGGTCTCCGCTCCACCGCCACGGTGAGCTATCACTTGCAGAAGCTCCAGCAGCAGGGCTATCTCCAGCCTCCGGCGGCCAAGGGCCGGAAGCGGTCCATCGTGACCGCCCAGCGCCCCGGGCAGATCCCGGTGGTGGGCGTGGTGACGGCGGGCCAGCCCATTCTGGCGGTGGAGAATCTGGAGGGGTACATGACCTATGACGCCGGGCCGGACTGCTTCGCCCTCCGGGTGCGGGGGGACAGCATGGTGGGCGCCGGGATCCTCAGCGGGGACATGGTGGTGGTACGGCCCCAGCAGACCGCCGAGGATGGGCAGATCGTGGTGGCCCGCATTGGGGACGAGGCCACGGTGAAGCGCCTCCGCCGCCGGGACGGGCAGATCTGGCTGATGCCGGAAAACGACGCCTATGCCCCCATTGACGGCTCCGAGGCGGAGATGATCGGGCTTGTCAAGGCCGTGATTCGGGAATATCGATGAATACGGCGTTTCCGCCGGCAGGGGAGGGGTAATGATCCTTCCCCGGCCGGCGTTTTTTTGGAAAATATTTCAGAATTTTTGGAAAAGGATTTGCAATTTCTCCCAGAACATGGTATAATGGCCACGACGTGGCTATTATACTTTAATTTTAAGTCCTTTTTCTCCCGCCCGGGGGGCGGAACCGAAAAAGATGACGCAATATACCATTCCGCCGCGCGTCATGGTATATTATTTTGGCAAAACCAACAAAGCGAAAATACTGGGCGTGGGCCCATGGAAAAAACGAAAGGGGAAACTATCGAATGTCTCATAAGTACGTTTATCTGTTTACCGAAGGAAACGGCAAAATGCGGGAGCTGTTGGGCGGCAAGGGCGCCAACCTGGCGGAGATGACCAACCTTGGTCTGCCGGTGCCCCAGGGCTTCACCATTTCTACCGAGGCCTGCACCAAGTATTACGAGGACGGCCGCCACATCAACGACGAGATCCGGGAGCAGATCATGGAGTATGTGGTGAAGATGGAAGCCATCACCGGCAAGAAGTTCGGCGATCTGGAGAATCCGCTGCTGGTCTCCGTCCGTTCCGGCGCCCGGGCCTCCATGCCCGGCATGATGGACACCATTTTGAACCTGGGCCTCAACGAGCAGGTGGTGGATGTCATCGCCCGGAAGTCCGGCAATCCCCGCTGGGCTTGGGACTGCTACCGCCGCTTCATCCAGATGTTCTCCGACGTGGTCATGGAGGTGGGCAAGAAGTACTTTGAGAAGCTCATCGACGCCATGAAGGAAGCCAAGGGCGTCACCTACGATACCGAGCTCACCGCCGAGGATCTCCACGCCCTGGCTGACCAGTTCAAGGCGGAATACAAGAAGCAGCTGGGCACCGACTTCCCCACCGACCCCAAGGAGCAGCTGTTCAAGGCCATCGAGGCCGTGTTCCGCTCCTGGGATAACCCCCGGGCCAACGTCTACCGGATGGACCATGACATCCCCTACTCCTGGGGCACCGCCGTCAATGTGCAGATGATGGCCTTCGGCAACATGGGCGACACCTCCGGCACCGGCGTGGCCTTCACCCGGAACCCCGCCACCGGCGAAAAGGGCCTGATGGGCGAGTTCCTGATGAACGCCCAGGGCGAGGACGTGGTGGCCGGCGTGCGGACCCCCATGCCCATCCAGCAGATGAAGGAAGTCCTGCCCGAGGTCTACGACCAGTTCCTCACCGTGTGCAACACCCTGGAGACCCACTACCGGGATATGCAGGATATGGAGTTCACCATCGAGGACCGGAAGCTGTATATGCTCCAGACCCGGAACGGCAAGCGCACCGCCGCCGCCGCCATCAAGATTGCCTGCGACCTGATCGACGAGGGCATGATCTCCGAGGAGGAGGCGTTGATGCAGATCGACGCCAAGTCCCTGGATATGCTGCTGCATCCCCAGTTTGACCGCGACGCTCTGAAGAAGGCCCAGGCCGTGTCCAAGGGCATCGCCGCCTCTCCCGGCGCCGCCGCCGGCACCATCGTCTTCACCGCCGAGGACGCCGTGAAGCACGGCAAGAAGGGCGAGAAGGTGGTCCTGGTCCGTCTGGAGACCTCTCCCGAGGATATCGAGGGCATGAAGTATGCCCAGGGCATCCTCACCGTCCGGGGCGGCCAGACCTCTCACGCCGCCGTGGTGGCCCGTGGCATGGGCACCTGCTGTGTCTCCGGCTGCGGCGAGATCAAGATGGACGAGGAGAACAAGTGCTTCACCCTCCACGGCAAGCTGTACAAGGAGGGCGACGTGCTGAGCCTGGACGGCTCCACCGGCAACATCTATGACGTTTTGATCCCCACCATTCCCGCCGATCCCAGCTCCGGCTACTTTGGCCGGATCATGGAGCTGGCCGACAAGTATAAGACCATGGGCGTCCGCACCAACGCCGACACCCCCAACGACGCCAAGCAGGCCGCGGCCTTCGGCGCCCAGGGAATTGGCCTGTGCCGCACGGAGCATATGTTCTTCGACCCCGCCCGGATCGGCGCGTTCCGGGAAATGATCTGCTCCGAGACCGTGGAGGAGCGGGAGGCCGCGCTGGCCAAGATCGAGCCCATGCAGCAGGCCGACTTTGAGGGCCTGTTCGAGGCCCTGGGCGGAAAGCCTGTGACCATCCGCTTCCTGGATCCCCCGCTGCACGAGTTCGTCCCCACCGAGGAGGCGGATATCGAGGCGCTGGCCAAGGCCCAGGGCAAGACCGTTCAGTATATCAAGCAGGTCATCAATGACCTCCACGAGTTCAACCCCATGATGGGCCACCGTGGCTGCCGGCTCACCGTCACCTACCCCGAGATCGCCGCCATGCAGACCAAGGCCGTCATCAAGGCCGCCCTGGCCGTCAAGGGCCGCCATCCTGACTGGGACATCGTGCCCGAGATCATGATCCCCCTGGTGGGCGAGGTCAAGGAGCTGAAGTTCGTCAAGGACGTGGTGGTGAAGACCGCCGACGCCGAGATCCAGGCCGCCGGTGTGCAGCTGCACTATGAAGTGGGCACCATGATCGAGATCCCCCGTGCCGCCCTCACCGCTGACGACATCGCCACCGAGGCCGAGTTCTTCTGCTTCGGCACCAACGACCTGACCCAGATGACCTTCGGCTTCAGCCGGGACGACGCCGGCAAGTTCCTGGGCGCCTACTATGCCAACAAGATCTATGAGTCCGATCCCTTCGCTCGGCTGGACACCACCGGCGTGGGCCGGCTGATGGACATGGCCGTGAAGCTGGGCAAGAAGACCCGCCCGCAGCTGCACTGCGGCATCTGCGGCGAGCACGGCGGCGATCCCTCCTCCATCGAGTTCTGCAACTCCATCGGCCTGGACTACGTTTCCTGCTCTCCCTTCCGGGTGCCCATCGCCCGTCTGGCCGCCGCCCAGGCTGCCATTAAGAGCAAGAACAGCTAATCGTTCCTGTCCCTTTTAGGCCGTGTTGACCGGCCATGATCAGCAGCTGAATAAGAATAGGCGTACCACTAGAAATAATGGTGCGCCTATTTTTTGGGGTTTATTTTTTGAAAATGTCGGAATGGGAGCCGGTGTCCACAAGCGTCAAGGTCAGCACATCGTTTTCGATCAGATAGAGAAGCAGCCAATCCGGCTTGATATGGCACTCCCGGAAACCGGCAAAATTACCGGACAGGCCATGGTCCCGATACTTTTCATCGAGCTGCCTGCCCTGACGCAGCAGATCGACCACCTCATCCAGCAAGGAGACGTCAAGACCACGCTTTTTCATCAGCTTGTAGCTTCTCTTGTAAGTTGTGGTAAATTTGACTTGGTACATCACTCGTCAAGGGCCGCCTTTAGCTCTTCCATGCTGCGATATCCCTTCACGTCAGGGTCACGGGATATTCTTCTGGCCTCCGCCATCGCGCTGAGGGTTTTGTCACTGTATTGCGGAACCTCCACCGCGAAAGGCAGTCCACCGCGAAGAACGCACTGGTGCAGGAACAAATTGACAGCGCCCGACATATCCAGTCCGAGACGGGCAAAAAGCGCTGTTGCCTCACGCTTGATATCCGCGTCGATGCGGACCTGCGTAGGAGTTGTAGCCATGCGATCATCTCCTTTCAGCTACACCATTATTATATGCGTTTTGCTTTACAATGTCAATTAAATTATCAAAAAATGCTCCGGAAATTGTTTCTTTGGCCCTAGGTTCGGTCACGATCAGCAGCGATTTTCGCGCAAGCCCACGGGGCAGAGGGTGTATACATGAAACCGCTATTGACGAACAGGGCTCTACGCCTTATAATAAAGATAGCAAATCCCTTTAAGGAGGACAGTCCATGCAAAGATCCAAGGCTATTCGCTGCGGGCTGCTGATCCTGGCGCTGATCGCCATCGCGGCCCTCGTCATTGTGTCCTTCCACATGCCGGCCGAGGCAGGGGAGGGGTACCGACCCTTTGGCTTCCAGACCGCCTGGGCGCTGCTGCCGCCGGTGGCGGCCATTGCCCTGGCGCTGATCACGAAGGAGGTCTATTTTTCCCTGTTCCTCGGCATCCTGATCGGCGGCCTGCTCTATTCCCACGGGAATCTGGAGCTGGCCCTGAACACCATGATGTACAGCGAGAGCGGCGGTTTTGTCACCAACATCGCCACCGTGCAGAATGCCAGCATCCTGGTCTTTGTGGTGCTGCTGGGGACCATGGTGGCCCTGATGAACAAAGCCGGAGGCTCCGCCGCCTTCGGGCGCTGGGCCTCCAAGCACATCAAGTCCCGGGTGGGCGCCCAGCTGGCCACCATCTTGCTGGGAGTGCTGATCTTCGTGGACGACGGCTTCAACTGCATGACGGTGGGCTCCGTCATCCGGCCGGTAACGGACCGGCACGGGGTCTCCCGGGCCAAGCTGGCCTACCTGATCGACGCCACCGCCGCACCCATCTGCATCATCGCCCCTATTTCCAGCTGGGCGGCGGCGGTCACCTATTCCGTGCCGGAGGGCTCCGGGATCAACGGCTTTGAAATGTTCCTCCGGACGATCCCTTATAACCTCTACTCCCTGGGGACCATCCTGATGATGCTTTTGATCGTCACCCTGCGCTTAGACTATGGGCCCATGAAAACCCATGAGCAAAACGCCCTTTCCGGGGACCTGTTCACCACGCCGGACCGGCCCTACGCCGACGCGGACAACGAGACCCCCTCCGAAAAGGGGTCCGTGATCGATCTGGTCCTGCCGGTGGTGGTGCTGATCGCTGCCTGCATCATCGGCATTGTCTACACCGGCGGATTTTTTGACGGCGTGGGCTTCATCGACGCCTTTGCTGACTCCAACTCCGCTATGGGCCTGGTGTTCGGCAGCCTGGTTGCCATTGTGTTCACCTTTTTCCTGTACCTGTGGCGGGGGGTGCTGTCCCTCTCTGAATTTATGGAGTGCTTCGCCGCCGGCTTCCGCTCCATGTGCGCGCCCATGATTATTCTCATCATGGCCTGGAACCTGTCCGGCATGACCGGCCTTCTGGGGGCGGACGTCTACATCCGCGATCTGGTGGCGGCCTCCGCCGGGGCCTTCCAGATCTTCCTGCCTGCTATTATTTTTGTGGTGGCGGTGTTCCTGGCCTTCTCCACCGGCACCAGCTGGGGCACCTTCTCCATTTTGATCCCCATCGTGTGCAACGTCTTTGCCGATTCGGAGGAGATGCTGGTCATTGCCATTGCCGCCTGCCTGTCCGGGGCGGTGTGCGGGGACCACTGCTCGCCCATTTCCGACACCACCATCATGGCCTCCGCCGGGGCCCACTGCAACCACGTCAACCACGTCTCCACCCAGCTGCCCTACGCCATGACCTGCGCCGCCGTGTGCGCCGTGGGATATCTGATCGCAGGGTTGATCGGCTATTTCGCCGCCAGTCCCGTGGCCATGGCCGCCACGCCTGTCACCCTGTTGCTCCTGGCCGGGGTGATCCTGGCCGCCAGCAAGTGGGAGAAAAGCAAATAGCCTGCGCCCCGCCGCCCTCGGAGCAAGAATGAAGTCGCAATCTGCCGAAAAATGGGGCAGAGATGGGGCATTATCCTGCTATCATGAACAAATTATGACAGAAAATCCCATTCTCTCTTGCATTTTGCAGCCGCGCGTTGTATACTTCTATTGGGGTCCGGCGTACCCGGACCCCAAAAAATTTTGTACTGGGAGCGTGAAAATCTTGGACAAATTCTTCAAAATTTCGGAACGGGGCTCCAACGTGCGCACCGAGATCATCGCGGGTCTGACGACCTTCTTCGCGATGGCGTACATTGTGGTCACCAACCCGAACCAGATCGTCAGCTTCTACCAGGGAGCGGACCCGGCGCTGCAGCAGATTTGGAATTCTGTCTACGTCGCTTCGATCCTGGTGGCGGTCATCGGTACGCTGCTGATGTCGCTCTACGCCAAAATGCCCTTCGCGCAGGCCTGCGGCATGGGCCTCAACTCCTTCTTCTTCGTGTGCTTCATCCTGCCCCGGCTGGCCTTTGGGGAGGACGGCAGCGTGACGGCAGAGGGCGCGGTCGCCGGCTACCAGTCCGGTCTGGTCATTATTTTGGTGTCCGGCATCATCTTTATGGCGCTGTCCCTTTCCGGATTGCGGTCCAAGATCGCCAAGGCCCTGCCCGATTGCCTGAAGAAAGCCATCCCCGCCGGCATCGGCCTGTTCATCGCTTTTATCGGCTTCAAGAACGCCGGTATTTTGCAGGATAACCCCTACACCTTCTTGCAGTTCGTGGATATCCACGGCGCCATTGTCAGCGGCCAGTTTGTGGCCGTGGCCCTGCCCGCCCTGCTGGCCCTGCTGGGTCTGCTGGTTATTGCCGTTCTGGAGCATTATAAGGTCAAGGGCTCCGTGCTGATCAGCATCGTGGCCACCACTGTGCTGTACTACATCACCTCCGGCACCGCGCCCTCCTTCGACTTGGGCCAGATCGGCCAGAGCTTCAAGGACTTCGGCGCCATCGGCATCACCGGTGTGTTCCATCCCGAGGCATGGGTGGAGGCCTTCACCGGTCCCGCCATCGGCGGCATCTTCTCCGCCATAATGCTGATCGTCACCTTCTGCCTGGTGGATATGTTCGACACCATCGGCACCCTTTACGGCGCCGCCTCCCAGGCCGACATGCTGGACGAGAACGGCGACCCCATCAACGTCAACCAGTGCATGACCAGCGACTCCATCGCCACCGTGGTGGGCGCGGTCTGCGGCACCTCCACCTGCACCACCTTCGTGGAATCTGCCTCCGGCGTGGCCGCCGGCGGCCGTACCGGCCTGACCTCCCTGGTGGTGGCCATCTGCTTCGGCATCTGCCTGTTCCTGAGCCCCCTGGCCTCTCTGGTGCCCTCCTGCGCCGCCGCCCCCGCCCTGATCTATGTGGGCGTGCTGATGCTCCGGGGCTTCGCCAGCGTGGATATGCACGATATGCGCAGCGCGGTTCCCGCCTTCCTGGCCCTGGTCATGATGCCCCTGACCTACTCCATTTCCAACGGCATCGGCATCGGCGCCATCGCCTATGTGGTGATTACCCTCTGCGCCGGCAAGTACACCAAGAAGGACATCCCCGTGACGGTGATCGCGGCGCTGTTCATTCTGAAGTTTATCACCGTGACCATGTAAAATTTGAGGCTTGAAAAGTTTTTCCCTCCCCGGCGCAAGCCAGGGAGGGAAAGTTATTTTTCTCCCTCCCCGGGCAAGGGGAGGGGATTTATCTTTTATGCACTCCCCGGGACCGTGGAGAGAGGAGCCGGCATTCCGCGCCACTTTCCGGCTTCCGTGGACAAGAGGAATTTTTTGTGCCATGCCCGGCCCCGTGATGAGAGGGTTTTTATGCCCTCTACGGCTCCGTGGAGAGGGGAGTGATTCTTTTGAACGCATTCCTTCCGGCCCACGATAAGAGGCTTTTTTCGCCCTCCCTGGGGCTTCTCTAGGGGGCTGCTTTTTCGCCCCTTCCCCGCGGTCCGCTTTCCGGAATTGAGATCCAGGCGGTTCAGGGCAGGGGAGAGGCGCAAAAAGATCCGCCCATTCCCTTTTGGGAATGGGCGGAAGGGGGATGCGTCAGTTGGTTCTAATCAATCACTCGTACCGTAAAGCTCTGCTGCGGTTTTTCCGCAGTATTTGCAGTAAGCACCTTTCTCGTAGTCGCGGTGCCCATCCTTTTCGTCGAAGATCAAGCAATGACCAGTGGGGTTGGTTCCGACAGTCTTTGTATTGTGGCAGTAGGTACATTCATACAGATCCTGACCGCCTTCCTCACAAGTTGCCGATTTAATGGTACTCTTGTATTTGTAGTTGTGCCACAGCGGAGATTCGGTCTCAAAGTTTTTGCATTCGCCGCACTTGCTGCACTTTCTGGTCTCGCAACCAGCGGACGTACAGGTGGCAGGATAGGTCTTTACCACCGTATCAAAGCTGTGACCCGTCGGGAAGATGGTCTCATACTCGCTGGTAGCGCCGCAGACGGTGCATACACGGCCCTTGCAACCGGGGGTGGTGCAGGTGGCTTCCTGAAGAACCTTCACCTCGCTCCAGGTGTGCTGGGTTCCGGGAATGGTCTTCTTGTCGATCTGCTTGTGGCAACGGGTGCATTCCTTGTAGGTGGAGCCGGTATGGGTGCAGTTGGCCTCCGTCCGATGCTCCACATAATTGTGGCCCAGAGCGGGCTGGTTGACGACGTTGATCTTCTTGCCGCACTCGGTGCAGTAGTCGTAGCTGGTGCCGGCTTTCTCACAGGTCGCCGCGGTGGAAGTATGGACGTAGTGATGGTTGCCGGTGGGCGCGCCGTAGAGGGCGGACTTCGTGGTCTTCCCGCACTGGCATCTGAGAATTTGGGTGCCATACTCGTTGCAGGTGGGCTGCTTGATGATCTCCCATTTGCCAACGTAGACGTGGTGACTGCCGCTGCAAGTGCTGCCCTGCTCATCACTGCCGGTTTTCTGCGGCTCGGAAGCGGGGGCGGGCTCGTTGGCCTTGGGAGGCTCGGTAGCCTTGGGAGCCTGCGTGGTGGTCTTGGGGGCCTCGGTAGCCTTGGGAGCCTGTGTAGTGGTCTTGGGGGCCTCGGTAGCCTTAGGAGCTTCCGTAGCCTTGGGAGCCTGTGTAGTGGTCTTGGGGGCTTCCGTAGCCTTGGGAGCCTGTGTAGTGGTCTTGGGGGCTTCCGTAGCCTTGGGG
>CANRQC010000076.1 GCA_947632695.1 uncultured Oscillospiraceae bacterium
GGGTAGGATTTTTCCATGTACCGCTCCAAAAAGGCCACATAGTCCCCGTCGGGCACGAAGCAGATGTCCTGACTGTCCCGCTTTTGGGCGTTGACAAAGCCCTGCTCCCGGGCGATGGCACGGGTCTGCTCCTTGGTCAGCTCCCCCAGGGGAAAGTGGAGCTTGGACAGGGCTTCCTGGGTCAGCATAGCGAGGACATAGCTCTGATCCTTCCCGGAATCCACCGCTTTATATAATAGGTATCGGTCCCCCGCCCGGCAAATCCGGGCATAGTGGCCCGTGACCAGAAGCTGGCAGCCCAGGACCTCCGCCCGGCGGAGCAGGGCGCCGAATTTGAGATAGCGGTTGCAGTCGATACAGGGATTGGGGGTCCAGCCTTCCTCGTAGCAGCGGGCGAATTTGTCCATGACCGCCTGGCGGAAGGTCTGCTGCTCGTTAAACACATAGTAGGGCATCCCCAGCCGGAAGGCCACCGACCGGGCGTCCTCCACATCCTCCAGAGAGCAGCAGGTACTCTCCATGGGAAGGCCCAGCTCCTGATTGTCGTACAGCCGCAAAGTCGCCCCGACGCACCGGTAGCCCGCCCGGCATGTGAGATAGGCGGCAACGGAGCTGTCCACGCCCCCGCTCATGGCGATGAGCGCCTTCTTTTCCGCCATGTCCCCACCTCCTATGTTGGCGTTTTCCGGTATTTTATCACATTTTCAATCAAAACGCAACCGGGCGCGGGAAGTTCAAATAATGTAACTTATTTGTTAATTTAATATGGAAACCAGGAGTTTTACTTCCTAAATTTTGGAAATTTCTCATTTTTCTTCCATGGAATCCAATCTTTTTCCCGAAAAATAAGTAACAAAGTGTAATTTTTTCGTGAAACAGGGGTTGCATTTTACGGCAAACTTTGCTATAATACGGGAAAACCACGAAAGTGAGGAAACGCACCGCATGAAACGACGAACCGTGTGTATCGCGCTGTCGATCATCCTTCTGATCGGTCTGGTCCCGTTCCCGGCCCATGCAGAGTCCAATATGGTCACCAGCGACGCGTGCGTCGCGCTGCTTAAAGAAATGGAGGGCTTCTGCGCCTACCCCTACTGGGACGTGAGCCAATACTCCATCGGCTACGGCTCCGGCATCAGCAACGCGGACGCCCAGCGGCTCATGGAAACCGGCATCACCGAGGCCGAGGCGGAATACCTCCTGCGGGCCTATCTAGCCAGCTTCGAGGGCGCTCTGAATCGATTTATCGACGCCTGCGGCCTGAATTTGACTCAGAATCAGTTCGACGCCCTGCTGCTGTTCACCTACAACGTGGGCGACGGCTGGACAAATCTGAACGGCGTGGGCAACTTCCGGGACGCCATCCGCAACGGCGTCACCGGCAACGAGCTGCTCTTCCGGATCACCCAATGGTGCAACGCCGGCGGCGTGGTCATGGACACCCTGGTGGAGCGGCGGCTGAAGGAAGCCAATATGTACTTAAACGGCGTCTACTCCAACGTCATGCCCCAGCAATATTCCTACGTGCGCTACAATCCCTGCGGCGGCGCCACCGACGCGCCGGTACAGGGCTTTGAGGTGGGCACCGGCGCGGTCCCCTTGGCGGAGGCGACTTATATCGCCGAGGAAAACGGCGTCATGGTGGAATACACCTTCGAGGGCTGGTACACCTCCCGGCTGGGCGGCACCCTGGTCACCCAGCTCGGGGAAAATCAGCGGGGCGCTACCCTTTACGCCCATTGGAGCGTGGACGGCACCGAAGTCGACACCACCGAGCAGATCCCCGACGGCAACAACATTGAGTCGGTGGAGGTGGCAGTGGACGCCGACTGGGTCAACCTGCGGGAAGGCCCGGGCCTGGACTACGGCATTGTGGGCCGGGCCTATGACGGCGAAAAGCTGACCATCACCGCCACCCACAAGGCCGACGGCTATCAGTGGGGCAAATTCGACCGGGGCTGGATCGCCCTGTGCTACACCAACTTTGACCAGGTGGTCAACGCCTCCGTGGGTACAACTCCCCAGGATCCGGATACGCCCAACACCCCCGGAACCACGCCGGCCCCCGCCGTGAGCGTCATGGGCACCGTCACCGCCGAAAGCGGGCTGTGCATCCGCTCCGGGCCGGGCACCAACAACTCCGTTGTGGGCTACCTGAGCAGCCGGGAGCGGGTGGAGGTGACCGGCCAGCAGTCCGCCGGCGGCAGCCTCTGGGGGAAAATCGCCCAGGGCTGGATCTGTCTGGACTATGTGAAGCTGGACGGTCCCCTGCCCTCCCAGAATGAAAATAACCCCACCGAGCCGCCGGCGTCGAATCCCACGACTCCTCCGGCGTCGGATCCCACCGAGCCGCCGGCCACCTCGGCGCCCACCAATCCCCCGGAGGAGACCAAGCCCGCCAAATCCACCCAGCCGCCGGAGGAAACCAAGCCCGCCCAGGCCCCGGAAGCGCCCAAAACCGTCAAGGGTACCGTGATCGCCGACGAGCTGCTGATCCGCAGCGGTCCCAGCACCGGCTACTCCATCCTGGGTTCCCTGTTCTACGGGGACCGGGTGGAGATCCTGGCCCAGCAGACCACCGGCAGCATGGTCTGGGGCAAGACCGACAGGGGCTGGATCAGCCTGACCTATGTCCGGCTGGATCCCGATACCTCCAGCGAAGGAAGCGGGAACAGCGGCAGCCCAAGCGCCTCCTCCGTCACCGGCACCGTGGTGAACGCCGGAAGTCTCCGGATCCGCAGCGGCCCGGGCACCAACTACTCCATTCTGGGCTACCTGTCCGACGGTGAGAAGGTCACCGTCACCGAGCAGAAGGCCGTTGGCAGCATGATCTGGGGCAAGATCGACAAGGGCTGGATCAGTCTGGACTATGTGAAGCTGGACACAGCCTCCGTCCCCCAGGATCCCGCCGCCGCCCAGACCGGCACCGTCAAGGTCAGCGACTATCTGAACGTCCGCAGCGGCCCCGGCACCAGCTACTCCATTTTGACCTATCTGAATCCCGGAACCAAGGTCACCATCACCGAGACCCGTACCGTGGGCGCCACCGTCTGGGGCAAGACGGAGAAGGGCTGGGTCAGCATGGACTACATCCAGCTGGACGCCTCCGGATCCGGCGGGGACCAGCCCTCCGAGCCCACCCAGTCCGCCGGCACGGACGGCGGCACGGACAGCACCCAACCCGCCGCTCCCCAGACCATCGCCGGCACGGTGACCGCCGACGCCCTCCATGTTCGGAAGGCCCCCGGCGTTGGAAACACCATCGTCGGCTATCTGTACTACGGCACCAGGGTGGAAGTGCTGGAAACCACCGAGGTGGACGGGGTAAAGTGGGGCCGGATCACCACCGGCTGGATCTGCATGGACTATGTGAAATAACGTTTGGAGCCCCGCCGGATCCCGGCGGGGCTCTGTGTTTCAAGGAAACGGTTGCATTTTGATGAAAGCTGTGCCATAATATAGGTATTCTTTTGACGCGGGAGGGAGCGGCGTGGCACATTACGCGGATACCAGCCTCTACACCCCGGAGGAGATCGCCCTCTGGGCCCGGCTGGAGGCGCTGGCGGGGACGGAGCTGGTCACCGCCAAAGGACTGCGCTTTCGCTTCACCCTGCGGGGCAACGAGCTGTTCGTGGACCGGAAGGAAAAATCCATCACCCGCTCCACCGTCAACCAGGCCTATCGGAAAGCGGTCGAATTATTGGGGATCGTGCCGGGGCCCAAGGCCCTGGGGACCTTTGGGGCCAGCTACCTCTACCCCATTTTTCAGCGGCTGGGCATCATTAGCGGGGGATTGTTTTCCCCGGAGAAAGGAGCGAAAGATCTTTGCGGGGACTGATTTTGGAGGGCGGCGCCATGCGGGGAATGTTCACCTGCGGCGCGCTGGATGTGTTTATGGAGCAGGGCATCGTCTTTGACGGCATGATCGGCGTCTCGGCGGGGGCGGTGTTCGGCTGCAACTATAAGTCCCGCCAGCCGGGGCGGGCCCTGCGGTACAACAAGCGGTACTGCGCCGACAAGCGATACTGCAGCTTCGACTCCCTGCTGCGCACCGGGGATCTATACAACGCCGAGTTTTGCTACCACACCCTGCCCACGGAGCTGGATGTGTTCGACACGGCGGCCTTTCAGGAAAATCCCATGGCCTTTTACGTCACCTGTACCGACGTGACCACCGGCAAGCCCGTATACCACCGGTGCGACAACGGAGATGGGGAGGACATCCTCTGGATGCGGGCCTCCGCCTCCATGCCCCTGGTGTCCCAAGTGGTGGAGATCGGGGCGGAAAAGCTTCTGGACGGGGGCATTGCCGACTCGGTGCCATTGGATTACATGGAGTCCCTGGGCTATCGGGGAAACGTGGTCATTCTGACCCAGCCCCTGGACTATGTGAAAAAGCCCAACAATCTGGTCCCCCTGGCCCGGATGCTGCTGCGGAAATATCCCAAAATGGTGGAGGCCATGGCGGACCGGCACCTGCGGTACAATCAAACCACCGCCGCCATCCGGGCGAAGGAACAAAAGGGGGAAGTTTTCGTCCTTCGGCCGCCGGAAGCGCTGCGCATCGGCAGCATGGAGAAAAAGCCGGAGGAGCTGGAGCGGGTGTACCAAATCGGGCGGAAAACCGCCCTGGACCGTCTTCCCGCGTTGAAAACATATCTAAAGGAGGCGGTAAAATGAGCCGGGTCTACAACCATCCCACGGCGGAGCTGGGCCGCTGCGTGGGCCACACAGGCCCGGACGGGCAGATCTACGATCATCCCACCGCCGAGGCCGGTCACCGCGTGGGCCGTGTGGCCGGCGATGGGCAGATCTACGGGCCCGGCGAGGGGGCAAGCGGTATCGGCTATGTGACCGCCGACGGCAAAATCTACCGCTCCGGCGAGGTGTCGGGCTGTGTGGGCCGCGTCGCCGCCGACGGCAGGATCTACAGCGGCTCCGGCGAAAAAGCGGAGCGCTGCGTGGGCCATGTAGAAGCCGGGTGCCCCCTGCACCACGCCGGCGGCGGGGCCATGCTGCTGCTGGACCTGTACTGGCCGGTCTCCGGCCAGTCTGGGCAGGAGCGGCAGGAACAGCCTCGGCAGGAGTCCACTTCCGGCGAAGAGGCTCCCCGGCGCGGCGCCAATCCCTACGGCAAGCTGTGGGCGCTGGTGGGGATCCTGCTGGCCATCAGCCTGGTGGGGACCCTGCTGCGGATGGCCCCGATCCTGCTGCTGCTGATCGTGGGATGCGCCGCTCTGTTCGCCAACGAAAAATACAAGAAGTACTGCGATCAGGGGATCCCGGATCCCCATACTGTGGAACAGGCGAAGCAGGACGCCCGCTCCTGGGCTCTGGCGGGGACGGGGATCGCCCTGGCCGCCAGCCTGCTGGCAATTGTCCTGATGGGCTCCTGGCAGACGCTGTTTTTGCTGCTCCTGCCGCTGGATTATCTGTTCCTCTGGCGGTTTATCTGGCAGGAGATGGTCATGGGAAAATTCCCAGGCCGCCCGCTGTTCCAAATGCCGGCGTTTTCCGCCGGACAGCGGCCTCCGAAGCAGCCCAAGCCCCCAAAGGAGCCCAAGCCGCCGAAAACGTCCAAGCCCCCCAAGGAGGCGAAGAAGCAGGAGCCGCCCCGTCCCGCCGGCCAGCAGGACCCGGCCTATAACTATTACACCTGTCCCAAGTGCCACTGTGCCCTCCGGGTGCCCAAGGGCAAGGGCAAAATCCAGATCACCTGCCCCAAATGCGGGGAAAAATTCCTGGCTCAGGACTAGGTCTCTGCCGCAAGCGAAATCCCTCCGGGTCCAGGATTAGAGCCCCTGCCGCAAGCGAACCCCCTCTGGGCCCTCGGTGTCGAGGGCCCAGAGGGGGTTGTTTTTTAGTATATCGCGTTAAATCCGCCGATGTCCAGGGCGTAGGTCAGAGCGTCCCAGGACCTGCCCTTCACCGTCCTGGAACCGATCTCCCGGAGGCAGACGGAATAGCCCAGCTTCTCGGCACAGCGCATCATCCGGCGGTTGCCGGACCAGGTCTCCAGAAACAGGTGGGTCGCCCCCTGATCCAGGCAGTAACGGGTCCAGGCGGCCAGAGCCTGGGATCCGTAACCCCGGCCCCAATATTCCGGCTCGCAGATTTCGATGCCCAGGGCCAGGCCCGTCACCGCCGCCCCCGTTCGAGCCGCCAGGTCGGCGGTGGCAAAGGGATAGGCGCAGACAAAGCCCACATGCCGGTCCCCTACCAGGATCTCCAGCCGGGAGCGCCGGTCGTTGGCAGCGGCGTCCCGGATCATGTCCAGCATTTCCTCCCGCAGAAAGGCCGGGTCCACCGGCTCCGCCCGCTCCCAGGGCGTGTCCTCGTCCATCCACTGGGTCTGGACGTTCATCCAGCGCAGCTCGTCTTCGATGTCCTCCTCCCGGCAGTCCCGCAATACGATATCTCGGTATTCGATCCGCATATGCTCTCCCCTTTTCCATGCAAAGGGGCCGGACGTGAAGCGCCCGGCCCGATTTGATTCTCTTTACAGATGCAGAACCCGATCCTTGATCTCCTGGGTCCGGCCCTGGTTCCAGAACTGGGTACCGATATAACCGCAGGTCCGGCGGGCCACGTTCATCTTGCTCTGGTCATGGTTGCCGCACTGGGGGCAGACCCACACCAGCTTGCCGTCCTCTTCCTCAATGCTGATTTCGCCGTCATAGCCGCAGACCTGGCAGTAGTCGGACTTGGTGTTCAGCTCGGCATACATGATATTGTCGTAAATAAACCGCATGACTTCCAGCACAGCGTCGATATTGTTCTGCATATCCGGCACCTCCACATAGCTGATGGCGCCGCCGGGGCTGAGCTGCTGGAACTCCGCCTCAAAGGCCAGCTTGGTGAAGGCGTCGATCTCCTCGGTGACGTGGACATGGTAGGAATTGGTGATGTAGCTCTTGTCCGTGATGCCGGGGATGATGCCGAACCGCTTTTGCAAGCACTTGGCGAATTTATAGGTGGTGGATTCCAGAGGCGTGCCATAGAGGGAGAAGTCAATGTTGTGCCGGGCCTTCCAGGTCTGGCAGGCGTCGTTCATGTGCTGCATGACGGACAGGGCGAAGGGCTTGGCCTCCGGGTCCGTGTGGGATTTGCCGGTCATATACTTGACGCACTCATACAACCCCGCGTAGCCCAGGGAGATGGTGGAATAGCCGCCGTAGAGGAGCTTGTCGATGGGCTCCCCCTTGGGAAGCCGGGCCAGGGCGCCGTACTGCCACAAAATGGGGGCGGCGTCGGACAATGTCCCCTTCAGCCGCTCGTGGCGGCACAGCAGGGCCCGATAGCACAGGTCCAGCCGCTCGTCGAAGATCTGCCAGAACTTGTCCATATCCCGGCCGGAGGACAGGGCCACGTCCACCAGGTTGATGGTCACCACGCCCTGGTTGAACCGGCCGTAGTACTTGGGCTTGCCGGGCTCGTAGTTCTGGGCGTTGGCCACGTTGTCCCAGCCGTTGCCGGAGCGGTCGGGGGTCAGGAAGCTGCGGCAGCCCATGCAGGTGTACACATCGCCGTGGCCCGGGGTCTCGCCCTTGCTGAGCTTGTACTCCCGCATCTTCTTGGCGCTGATATAGTCGGGGACCATCCGCTTGGCGGTGCACTTGGCGGCCAGACGGGTCAGGTAGAAGAAGGGGGTGCCCTCGGCCACATTGTCCTCCTCCAGGACATAGATCAGCTTGGGGAAGGCAGGGGTGACCCACACGCCCTTCTCGTTCTTCACGCCCTCGTAGCGCTGGCGGAGCATCTCCTCGATGATCATGGCCAGGTCCTTTTTCTCCCGCTCGTTCTTGGCCTCGCCCAGGTACATGAACACGGTGATGAAGGGGGCCTGCCCGTTGGTGGTCATCAGGGTCACCACCTGGTACTGGATGGTCTGGACGCCCCGGCGGACCTCGTCCCGGAGCCGCTCCTCCACCACCTGGGAGATGGCCTCGTCATCGGGGCGGACATGGAACGCCTCCATCTCCTTTTCCACAGTGCGGCGGATCTTCTCCCGGCTGACCTGGACGAAGGGAGCCAGGTGGGTCAGGCTGATGGACTGGCCGCCATACTGGTTGGAGGCCACCTGGGCAATGATCTGGGTGGCGATGTTGCAGGCGGTGGAGAAGGAATGGGGCTTCTCGATCAGGGTGCCGGAGATGACGGTGCCGTTTTGCAGCATGTCCTCCAGGTTCACCAGATCGCAGTTGTGCATGTGCTGGGCATAGTAATCCGCGTCGTGGAAGTGGATGATGCCCGCCTCGTGGGCCGCCACCACGTCCGCCGGCAGCAGAATCCGGCGGGTGATGTCCTTGGACACCTCCCCGGCCATGTAGTCCCGCTGGACCGCGTTGATGGTGGGGTTCTTATTGGCGTTCTCCTGCTTGACCTCCTCGTTGTTGCACTCGATGAGGCTCAGGATCCGGTCGTCGGTGGTGTTGGACTGGCGGAGCAGGCTGCGGGTATAGCGGTAGGTGATGTACTCCTTGGCCACCTCAAAGGCGCCATGGGCCATAATGGATTTCTCCACCAGGTCCTGGATCTCCTCCACGGAGGGACTGCGGCCCATCTCCTCGCAGCTGATTTTCACGTTCTCGGCGATGCGCTGGATCTGCAGAGGGGTCATGCGGTAGTTTTCCTCCGCGGCGTTGTTGGCCTTGGTAATGGCCATTACGATCTTCTCTATATCGAATACAACCTCGGCGCCATTTCGTTTGATAATTTTCATTGGTAGAGTCCTCCTTTGTGCGCGGCTGGATTTGCGGCGACCGTGCAAGGATAATTATACTACATCTTGTGGCTTTGTCAAGTGGCAATCACAAAATATTGTTGCTCCCGAGGAAAAGTCCCAGATGTAAAGATTTTTCCCCGATTTTGTCCGCCCGCCGTAGAAATGGCGGCGAAGAGGTTGAAAAAAGCCATCCGTTCTGTTAAAATGGAAAAAACAGAAAGGAGCGGATCCTATGTTCACATTCTTTGGCCGCCTGGAAGACGGGTCCCAGGCGCGGCTGTACACCCTGACCGGCTTCGGCCTGACCGCGCAGGTCACAGACTTCGGCGCCACCCTGGTCCGGCTGCTGGTCCCCGACGCCGGCGGAACGGCGGCGGATGTGGTGCTGGGCTACGACCAGGTTTCAGGCTATGCCCGGGGCACGGGCTATCTGGGGGCCACGGTGGGGCGCAATGCCAACCGAATCGCGGGGGCGGCTTTTCTTCTGGACGGGGAGGAAGTCCGCCTGACGGCCAACGAAGGGCCCAACAACCTCCACAGCGGCCCGGAGGGCTATTCCTTCCGGCTTTGGCAGGTGGAGACCCTGACGGAGAGCAGCGTCACCTTCCGGCTCCAGAGTCCCCACGGGGACCAGGGCTTTCCGGGAAACGCCACGGTCTGGGTCACCTACGCCCTGGAGCCGCCCAGAGCCCTGCGGATCACCTACCGGGGGGAGAGCGACCGGAACACGGTGTTCAATCTGACCAACCACAGCTATTTTAACCTGGCGGGCCAGGACCGGCCGGAGCTTGCCATGGACCAGAAGCTGACCCTGGCCGCCCCGGCCTTCCACCCGGCGGACGAAGCGAGCATCCCCACCGGCGAGGAGCGGCCAGTGGCGGGCACGCCCATGGATTTCCGCGCTCCCAAGGTCCTGGGAGCGGTGCTGAAGGAGGACTATCCGCCCCTCCGTCTGCAAAGCGGGGTGGACCACAACTTTGTACTCACCGGACCGGCGGTGCTGGAGGATCCTCATTCGGGCCGCCGGATGAC
>CANRQC010000077.1 GCA_947632695.1 uncultured Oscillospiraceae bacterium
TGATAGTGGTACACCGTGCGCACCGTGGATTTGACATCCGTCCCCACAGAGCGGACCGCCGCGAAATCGTGGGTGCCTACAAATTCCCGGGCCGCCTGGGCGAGAACCTCCTCGTTTAAATGCCGGGGATAGAACCAGGCACGGTTTACATAAAATGGGTCCCGGACCCGGGAGTTGTAAATCAGGTAGGTATACTCCTTCTTCTCGCAGGAGCCGATGGCGTTGAAGCCGTCGTGGACCTCAAAGGCCCGGGTGACCACGATATCCGCCGGCAGGTGGGTGTTCAGGGCATAGGGCAGCCGGTCCACGGGAATGGTGGAAGCCGTGTGGAAATTGGCCAGGTAGCATTTGGCGTGGACCCCGGCGTCGGTCCGGCCGCAGCCCCGAACATGGGTGGGGGCGCCGGTGACCATGGCCACCGCCTTTTCCAGGGTCTCCTGGACCGTGGACAGCCCCTGCTGGCGCTGCCAGCCGTGGTAGGCGGTGCCCTCGTAGATCAGCAGCAAGGCGATGTTCCGCATGGCCGCCTCACAGTCCGAACACGGTCAGGGTGATCGTCGCCGCCAGCAGCAGCGCCAGAACGCCGAAGGCCCCGTAGTCCAGCGGCGCGTAGTGGAGCTGCTTCATTTTGGTGCGGCCCTCCCCGCCCTGGTAGCAGCGGCACTCCATGGCGGTGGCCAGCTCGTCGGCCCGGCGGAAGGCGCTGATAAACAGCGGCACCAAAATGGGGATCAGGGCCTTCACCCGCTGGATCAGACTCCCGGTCTCAAAATCCGCGCCCCGGGCCTTCTGAGCGGAGATAATCTTGTCCGTCTCCTCCAAAAGCGTGGGGATGAACCGCAGGGCAATGCACATGATCATGGCCAGCTCGTGGACCGGCAGGCCGATTTTTCCCAGAGGGCGCAGCAGGGATTCCAGGGCGTCCGTCAGGGCAATGGGCGAGGTGGTGTAAGTGAGCAAAAAAGTGGCGCAGATCAGGGCTAAGAGCCGCAGAATCATAAAAATTGCCCGCACCAGGCCCTCCAGATAGATGTTGATGATCCAGAAATGGACCAGAAGGGTCTCCCCACTGGTGAAAAACAGGTTCATGATGCCGGTGAAGCACATGAGGACGATCAAAGGCTTCAGGCCCTTGAAAAAGGCCTTGGGCTGGATCTTGGAAATGGCGATACAGATCACCAAAAAGCCCAGGGTCAGCGCGTAGGACAGGAAATTGGAGGCAATGAACAGCGCCGCGATATAGGCCACCAGCAGGATCAGCTTGGTTCTGGGGTCTAAGCGGTGGATCACGGAATTGCCCGGGAAATACTGGCCCAGGGTGATGTCCTTAAGCATGGCCACCGCCTCCCTTCCGCTGAGTCAGGGCACGGACCGCCTGCTCCATGGTATAGACCCCGGGGAATTTCAGGCCCATCTTTTCCAAGGCCAGGAATACCCGGGTGACCTCCGGCACATCCAGGCCCATATCCACCAAGGACTGGGCGTTGACGAAAATTTCCTCCGGGGTGCCGTCCAGCACCAGCCGGGAGCCGCTCATGACCAACAGCCGGTCCGCCAGGCGGGCCACGTCGTTCATAGAGTGGGTCACCATCATAATGGTGGCGTTTTTGGCCTGGCGGTAGGCCTGGATATTGTCCAGGATCTCCTCCCGGCCCCGAGGATCCAGGCCGGCGGTGGGCTCGTCCAGGATCAGCAGCTCCGGCTCCATGGCCACGATGCCGGCAATGGCCGCCCGGCGCTTCTGGCCCCCGGAGAGGTCAAAGGGCGAGGCCTTCAGCTGCTGCTCGGTGATGCCCACAAAGCCCGCCGCCTCCCGAACCCGGCGATCCACCTCGTTCTCGTCCAGGCCCATGTTTTTGGGGCCGAAGGCGATATCGGCGTAGACCGTCTCTTCAAAGAGCTGGTACTCCGGGTACTGGAACACCAGGCCCACCCGGAAGCGGCACGCCCGGGTGAATTTTTTGTCCGACCAGATATCCTGGCCCCCCAAGAGGATCTGGCCCTCGTCGGGTTTCAGCAGGCCGTTGAGATGCTGCATCAGGGTGGATTTCCCCGAGCCGGTATGTCCAATGACGCCAATGAACTCCCCCGGGTGGATCTGGAAAGACACGTCATCCAGAGCCTTGTGGGCGAAGGGCGTCCCGGCGCTGTAAGTATAGCTGATATGATTTACTTCCAACAGTGGCGTCACGTTTTTTCCTCCCCGGAAATGGCGTCGAAAATGGCCTGGGCGCAGCTCTGAGCGTCCAGCCGGTCCAGCGGCAGGGAAAAGCCCTGCCGGTTCAGAGCGCTGCACAGCTCCACGGTCTCCGGCGCGGCCAGCCCCAGGCTGTGGAGCAGCTCCACCTGGGCAAACACCTCTTTGGGCGTTCCCTGGGCGGCGATTTGCCCGTGATCCAGGACCACCACCCGTTTTGCCTTCGCGGCCTCGTCCATGTGGTGGGTGATGAGGATCACGGTGATCCCCTGCTCCCGGTTCAGCCGGAGTACCGTGTCCAGCACCTCCCGGCGGCCCTTGGGGTCCAGCATGGCGGTGGGCTCGTCCAGCACCACGCACCGAGGCGCCATGGCCAAAATGCCGGCGATGGCGACCCGCTGCTTCTGCCCGCCGGAGAGCAGATGGGGCGCGTGAAGCCGGTAGGCGTACATACCCACATTTTCCAGAGCGGAATCCACCCGCTGTCGAATTTCGCCGCTGGGGATCCCCAAATTCTCCGGGCCGAAGGCCACGTCCTCCTCCACTACGTTGGCGACGATCTGGTTGTCCGGGTTTTGGAAAACCATGCCCACCTGGCGGCGGATGGGGATCAAATTCTCCTCCTTGGCGGTGTCCAGGCCGCAGACCCAGACCGTGCCGCCGGAGGGAAGCAATATGGCGTTGAAGTGCTTGGCAAGGGTGGATTTTCCGCTGCCGTTGCCTCCCAGCACCGCCACAAAGTCCCCTTCCTCCACGTTCAAGTCCAGTCCGTTAAATACGGCAACGCCGGGCGTGTCCTCCACGCCCGGATAGGTAAAACAGAGGTTCTTTACCTCGACGGCTGATTCCAAAGCGATCCTCCTGTCAGGGGGTCCAGCGGCCAGTCGCCCCGCAGGGCAGCATCAGGCCGGAGGACTCCACGGGTAGTCCCAGCTCCCCCACATGGGTGCGGCCCCCAAACCTGGGGACCAGCACTGTGTCCGCCGCGTATCCCACGGCGGAGGGCGCCAGGCCGGTGGTATAGGAATTGATAATCACAAAAAGGGGCCGGTCCGACAGCAGCTTGGCGGCCTCCTGGAGGAAGGGATAGAAGCTGCTCTCCATTTTCCAGATCTCGCCGCTGGGGCCCCGGCCATAGCTGGGCGGGTCCATGACGATGCCGTCATATTTCCGCCCCCGGCGCAGCTCCCGCTGCACGAATTTTCCGCAGTCGTCTACGATATAGTGGATGGGCCGGTCCCCCAGGCCGGAGGACTGGGCGTTCTCCTTGGCCCAGGCGACCATGCCCTTCGCCGCGTCCACATGGTACACCTCCGCCCCGCCGGCGGCGGCGGCCAGGGTCGCCCCGCCGGAGTAAGCGAACAGGTTCAGCACCCGCACGCTCCTCCCGGCGGAAGCCACCCGCTCCCGGATAAAATCCCAGTTGGCGGCCTGCTCGGGGAACACCCCGGTGTGCTTGAAATTCATGGGTTTGACATTGAATACCAGGTAATCCCGGTATCGGATCTGCCACCGCTCCGGTAGACTGTTCTCCGACCAGCGGCCCCCGCCGGCGGAGGAGCGGAAATATTTCGCGTCATAGCTCCGCCAGCCGGGATGGCGCTTGGGGGTCTTCCAAATCACCTGGGGATCCGGGCGCACCAGGATCTTGCCGCCCCAGCGCTCCAGGCGCTCCCCATCGGAGGCGTCCAGCAGGGCGTAGTCCTTCCATTGGTCCGAAACAAAAGCCATACCGTTTCCTCACTCTCCCGCCCAGGGCGGCACGGTGCCGGAGGGCGCCGGGCGGCTCTCAGACGGCGCCGGAAGGCTGCTGGGCGCGGGCGTCGGGTTCTCCGGCGCGGAGGGCGTGGGACTGGACGGCGCCGGATTGGGCGCGGGGTTGGATTCAGCCGGAGAGGAGGGATTCTGCGCGCCTCCCCACCAGGGGAAACTGGGATCGGAAGGATTTTGCGGATCAGAGGGACTGTATGCGCTGCCATGGATCGGGCACATGAGATAGGGCGCGTCCACGCCCCTGTTGGCCTGGCCGTAGAAGCCCTCGTAGTGACCAGGCTGGCCGTTTTCATCTACCAGGTAGACGTAGTCGTCCTCCAGGAACCAGTCCCGCAGGTTGTAGTCCTTGGCGGCCCGCAGCTCATCCATTTCCTCCAGCGTCATTTTCAGCAGGCCCCGCTGTTCCACATGGCCGGCGGAGTAGCACCCGGCGTTGGCGACGCCGCCGCCCACGGTACACCAGTCCACCATCACATGGAGGTCACAGGCTTCGGTGGGCGCGTCCTCGGGATAGCACAACACCGTGGCCACCCGGCTGTGCTCCTCCGACCGGACGTCGTTCTGGCAGGCGTCGGTTGCCAGCTTGCCGGAGTCCAGGCACACCGTCACCCACTGCATCCCGGAGGTGGAATAGAGGCTCTCCGATTCCAGCCCCTCGTGGATCGGCTCCATCACCTTCCGGAACAGGTCGCAGGAGGGATTGGAAGAGCCGTTGCCGGTGACGCTGATGGTCTCGGGCCAGTCGTAGCCGCTCCAGACCGCGGCGGTATAGTGGGAGGTAAAGCCGCAGAACCACCGGTCCTTAAATTCGGCGGAGGAGCCGGTCTTGCCGTAGAGCTCCATGCCGGGCCACGCCGCCAGGGAGCCGGTGCCGTTGACCACCACGCTGCGCAGGCAGTAATTCATATAATTAACGCTCTTGGCGCTGAGGATCTGCCGGGCATCCTGGGTATTGTCCAGGATCAGATTGCCATCTCGGTCGTAGACCTTGGTGAAGGTCCTGCTCTGGCGGTAGACGCCGTTGTTGGCAAAGGTGGCGTAGGCGGTGGCCATTTCCCGGACGGACAGACCGTAGGTCAGCGCGCCCAGGCCCAAGGGGGCGTAGCCGATGTCGGAACTGCCCCGGCCGCTGCCGTCGCCGTAATCCTCAAATTCCAGCAGGCCGGACAGGCCAAACCGGTCCCTGCCAAAATCAAAGCTGTACCGCAGGCCGATGAGCTCCACCGCGTTCACCGCGCAGGCGTTGACGGACTCCTGGACAGCCTCGTAGACCGTTCGGGACTTGCCGTACCATCGGACGTCGTTCAGGGGGAAGGGATCGCTGCCGTCCTCCCCGTAGGTCTGGGGCAGGTCCCGCAAAACCGTGGCTGGGGAAAGAGTCCCCTGCTCAAAGCCGGGAGAATAGACGGTCAGAGGCTTGATGGCGGAGCCGGTCTGTAGGCTGGCGTCCACCGCCCGGTTCCAGGCGTCAAACTCCAGCTTCTGGCCTACGCCGCCGGCAATACCCACGATATCGCCGGTCTCGTTGTCGACCACCACCATGCCGGACTGGAGCTGCTGGCCGCTCCGGGTGGTGGGGATCTGGCTTAAGTCCTCATAGATCGCGTCGATGGCCTGCTGCACATCCATATCGATGGTGGTGTAGATGCTGTAACCAGCCCGGCCCAGGAAGGCCACATACTCGTCCCGGGTGGCGTCGTTCCAGGTCCGGCCCGCCCGGTCCGCCAGGGCGTGGGCCACGTCCTCCAGGACCGTGTCGGTAAACCAGGAGTAAACCTCCTCGGAGGCGTCGGTGAGCACCTGGATCTCCGTGCCGCAGTTGGGGCAGTAATAACGGCCGTTCTCCTGCCGGAGGGTGCCCACCACCTCCTGATAGCCGCAGTCTGGGTTGGGGCATCTGGCCCAGCGGTCTTCCAATTCAATTTTGCTTTTCAGAACCAGGTTGTCCTTTAGGACCCGGTCGTACTCCTCCTGGGTCACTACATAGTCCGATAAGATGTCGTCCAGCACGGTCTCATAGATCAGGCCCCGGTTGCGGATGGATTCCGCCTCCTCTGGGGTGATCTCATCATCGTTAAATAGCCGGTCCAGCACAGTTTTGGAGACGATCTCCTCCGCGGCCGCCTGGTCATACTCCTCCTGGGTGATCCAGCCCTGGTCCAGCATTTCGCTCAAGACCAGGTTCCGCCGCTCCCGGTTGTCCCGGGGATTCTCGTAGGGATCATATTGCCAAGGGTTATTGGTGATGGAGATCAGCGTCGCGCACTCCGCCAGGGTCAGCTTCTGCACTTCCTTGCCGAAGTAGGTCTTCGCCGCGCTGCCCACACCCTTGCAGCCCTGACTCAGATAGATGATGTTCAGATAGTGCTCCAGGATCACATCCTTGCGGTAGCGCCGCTCCAGCAGGGAGGCCCGGCAGATCTCCAGAAGCTTCCGCTGGACCGTAGCGCTGTCGTCCCCGGTGTTGTTCTTCACCAGCTGCTGGGTAATGGTGGAGCCGCCCTCGGAGGCGTCCCCCATGAAAATTTGGACAAAGGATTTGACAGTACGGAACCAATCCACCCCCTGGTGCTGGTAAAACCGCTTGTCCTCGATGGCGACGGCGGCATGGATCAGATCCTCCGGCACATCCTCCAGGGCGACGGATTTCTGACTGGACGCGGCGTACAGCTCCTGCAGAATTTGAATTTCCCCGTCGCTGTCCACATAATAAAAGATGGAGGGCTGATCGATGGCCTCGTCTTCCAGGATCACGTCGTTGGCGGTGGGCAGAATATCGTCCGCCACATAGTCCGCCATGGCGCCCAGCAGGACCAGCCCGCAAATGCCCACAATGATTACCACCGTGAAGGCCGCTCCCAAGGCCAGCTTAAACGTACCGAACACAAACATCCAGATCCGATAGGCCACCTGTAGAGGCCAGGCGGGCTGCCAGTCCTGGCGGGGCGGTTTGGCCTTGCGGGGGGATTTCTCATTCATATCTCATACCTCCTTGCCGTTTGGCGGCAGGTCGAATGGTTTTGGAATAATTCGCCGGAATCCGGCGCTTTTATGATTATAGCATACCCAGTCAAGAAACGAAACCCCCAAATTATGAAGAAAGATTAAAAATATAATGACCAAGTCTGGGAAATACTATCCCGGAAGGGAGGAGCGGACATGAAAATGACTCATTTTCGCGGGCTGGCCCTCGTCCTGGGGTTTCTTCTGGGGATCCAGGACGGGCGGATCGCTCTGTGGAAGGACGGGCAGGCCCAGCCGGTAGAAGTATTCCCCATCCAGGCAAAAATGCTGCCCGAGGCGGACCGGAAGGCTCTGGAGGAAGGCATTGCCATTGAAAATTCCGGCGAGCTGACCAGAATCTTGGAAGATTTTTTGTCATAATTCCCAAATTCCTGTCAAAATCACCAAATTACCGTTTTCCACTTGATTTTATCTTTGGAAGCGGTTACAATAAGCATAACCAAAGACAAGAAGGGGGCGCTTCCATGGCAGAGGAATATGGTTCCGATTATATGACCATCGTAGACGAGGACGGAACGGAATATGAGCTGGAGGTGCTGTCCAGCATTGAATACAACGGCTTTACCTACCTGGCTGTGACCCCCGCCGACAGCGACGAGGAGCAGGACGTGGAGGTGAGCATCCTCAAATCCGTGGAGGAGGATGGGGAGCCGATCCTGTGCGCCATTGAGGATGAGCAGGAGCTCCAGACCGTGTACGATTTAATCATGGAGCAGCTTTACGACGAGGAGGACCCGGAGGAGTCCTGATTTCTTCCGCGTATCTCCTGCTGGGTGCGTGCTGTGTCCTTTTGGACCCACATCATTTATACGGGACGCTTGACTTCCCTGCCGGATTGCAGACCTCCCGCCTACGCTTTGACGATAGGTGGACGTTGGGAGCAGAGAAGGTTGTGAGCGGCGACCCACCTGCCTTTCTGTGCAGGTCATAATTGGACGCACACGGCCACAGCGGGATCAGGCATGGGGAGCTTCGGCTCCCCATGTTTTCTTTTTTCGGTAAATTTTTTTCAGAAACTGGGTCAGGCCTCTTGAAACCTGGGGAAAAATCCGTTATAATATGCAAGACTATGTCCGGCGGCGCTGTTTTTGGCCGCCAATTCAATGAGAGGGTTTGATTCACATGAGCGCATCCGATAAGAAAAAACTGCGGAAAGAGCAGGCTGCCGGGATGACCGAACGGCAGAAGCAGGCTCGCAAAGAGGCCACGACCGTCAAGATCTACACCTGGATCTTTGTAACCGTGGTGATCCTGGCGGTGGTCGTCGCCGCCGGCGTGCTGGTCAACCGGTGGATCCAGAGCTCCGGCATCCTGGAACGGAACACCGTAGCCGTGACCTTTGACGAGGGAAAGAAGCTCTCCGCCGCCGATCTGAACTACTACTTTGTTGACGCCGTGGTTGGGGACTACAACGACGCATACAGCTCCAGCGGCGGGTATCCGGACGCTTACCTGGCGTATCTGGGCCTGGACGCCACCAAGCCTCTGGATCAGCAGGACTATATCACGGGAAGTGAGACCTGGGCGGACCACTATACCAATTTGGCCATCAACAACGCCAAGCGGACCTACGCCCTGTGCAAGGAGGCGAAGGCCAATGGCTTCACCCTGACGGAGGAAAACATCGCCACCATCGACAGCCAGATGGATAATTTGGAGGACTACGCCGCCTACCTGGGCTTCTCCAACACCCTGGCCTACCTGAAGAACTCCTACGGCCCCGGCACGACTCTGGAATCCTTCCGCGCTTATCTGGAGGACCTGGCCCTGGCAAGCGCCTACCAGACCCAGCACAATGAGGACCTGTCCTTTGACGCCGAGCAGATCGCCGCCTATGATGAGGAACACAGCCAGGACTTCAATTCCTACACCTACGCCTATTATACCGTCCCTGTCTCCAGCTTCCTGCCCAACGCCGATGTAGATACCGAGACCGGCGCCGTCAACGTTACCGACGAGCAGCAGGCCGAGGCGGTTGCCGCCGCCGAGGAGGCAGCCCGGAAGCTGCTGGATACGAAGGATGAGACTCTTCTGGACAAGGCCATCGCCACCATGGAGATCAACAAAAACAATGAAAACGCCGCCTCCACCAAGGCCACCCGGTACTTCTCCACCCAGATCAGCGCCTCCGCTGTCTACCATGACTGGGTGCTGGACGAGAGCCGCCAGCCCGGGGACATGGAGGTATTTCCCGTCACCTCTACCTCCACCCAGGACGGGGAAGAAGTGACCACCACCACCGGCTACACCGTCGTGCTGTTCCAGGAGCGCTCCGACAACCGGCTCCGCATGGCCGACGTGCGGCACATCCTGATCCCCTATGCCCATGAGGACAGCGCCGATACCAGCGACACCTTTACCGACGAGGAAAAGCAAGCCGCCAAGGAAAAGGCCGAGGAGATCTACCAGCAGTGGAAGGACGGCGAAGCCACGGAAGACAGCTTCGCCCAGCTGGCTGCCACGGAATCCAGCGACAGCTCCGCCTCCAACGGCGGTCTAATCGCCAACATCTATGAAGGCATGACGGTGCAGCCCTTCAACGACTGGCTCTTTGACGAGACCCGGCAGCCTGGGGACAACGGGATCGTGGAATCCGAATACGGCTACCATGTGATGTACTATGTGGCCGCCGGGGAACACGACTACCGGGACTACATGATTAT
>CANRQC010000078.1 GCA_947632695.1 uncultured Oscillospiraceae bacterium
GCTGCGGCTGCCCCGGGAGGAGGCGGACCGGCTGGAGAGCCGCTTTTCCGCCATGTTTCTGGCGGGGGGCATGGTCTTGAGCCAGGTGACCAGCATCACCGGCCTGGAGGGCTACACCGTCCAGAACTGGGTGAAGCGGGGGTTCCTGCCGCCGCCGGAACGGAAAAAATACTCCCTGGACCAGGTCTGCCGGATCATCAGCATCCAGATGCTCAAGCGGGTGCTGCCCATGGAGCGGATCTGCGGGCTCCTGTCCTATGTCAACGGCCGGCTGGATGACCCCAGCGACGACATCATCGCCGACTCGGCGCTGTACTTCCTCTTTGTCCGGCTGGCCGCCCGGATCCAGGAGCTGTCGGACCCGGAGCAGCGGGCCCGGCGCTTGGACGAGGTGATGGCGGACTACCGCGCCCCCTCCCCCCAGGCCGCCCAGCGGGTCCGGGCCGCTCTGGAGATCATGCTCACCGCCTGGGCCGCCGCCAGGCTGGGCGAGCAGGCGGAGGAACTGCTGACCCGGCGGGAACTCGAATACGCGCATAAAGGAGAGAATTGCCATGTATGAAAACAATCAGTGGGCCAGCACCGGCCCCCAAAAGAAAAAGCCCACCTTCGGCAGGATCCTGGGGATCGTGCTGGCGGTGATTGCCCTGCTGGTGGTCCTGGTGGGGTCGGCTACCTGCTTTTACACCGTGGACGATAAGCAGCAGGCCGTGGTCACCACCTTTGGAAAGGTGACGGAGGTCACCGGCGCCGGGGTGCATTTCAAGCTGCCCTTCGGCATCCAGCGGGTGGAGAAGGTGAACGTCAACGTCTACCAGTCCATCGAGCTGGGCTACCGCACCAACAGCAACAGCCCCGAGAATTACGACGTGGTGGACAAGGAAAGCACCATGATCACCGGGGACTACAACATCGTCAACGTGGAGTTTTTCGTGGAGTACAAAATTTCCGACCCGGTGCGCTACCTCTACGGCTCCACCGATCCGGAGCTGATCCTGCGGAACCTGATCCAGAGCCAGGTGCGCAACGTGGTGGGCTCCTCCTCCGTGGACGCGGTGCTCACCGACGGGAAGGAAAACATCCAGATGCAGGTCCGGGAGCTGGTGAGCCAGATTTTGGAGCAGTATAACATCGGCCTGACCCTGGTGGATGTGAAGATCCAGGACTCCGAGCCCCCCACCCAGGAGGTCATCGAGGCCTTCAAGGCGGTGGAGACCGCCAAGCAACGGGCGGAGACCGTGGTCAACGACGCCCGGGCCTATCAAAACGCCCAGATCCCCGCCGCCCAGGCCCAGGCGGACCAGCTGACTCAGAACGCGGAGTATTTGAAGCAGGCCCGGATCAACGAGGCCGTGGAGCAGGTGGCCATGTTCCAGGCCATGTACGAGCAGTACGCCCTGAATCCGGAGATCACTCGCTCCCGGATGTACTATGAGGCCATTTCCCAGGTGCTGCCCGGGGTGCGGCTGTACATCAACACCGGCTCCGGCGGGGATGTGCAGATGCTGCTGCCCCTGGAGGATCTGGTGGGCGGCCAAACCGAGACCCCGGCGGCGACCCAGCCCGCCCCTCAGGAAGGAGAGAATTAAAAATGGTTAAAAAGACTGTTTTAAGCGTTGTTTTGGCCCTGGCGGTTCTGATCGGCGCCGTGTGCCTGGCAAGCTCCATGTACACCGTCCGGGAAAATGAGTACGCCTGCACCGTCCGCTTCTCCCAGATCATCGCCACCACCGACCAGGCGGGGCTCCACTTCAAAGTCCCCTTCCTGGACAGCGTGAAGTATTTCCCCAAGGCCACCATGCTCTATGACATCCCTCCGTCCGAAGTGCTGACCCTGGACAAGCAGAATATGACGGTAGACTGCTACGTTCTCTGGCGGATCCGGGACCCGCTGCTGTTCTATCAGACCCTGGGCTCCACCACCGTGGCGGAGCAGCGCCTGGACTCCCAGACCTACAACGCCATGAAGAATCTGATGAACACCCTGGCTCAGGCGGACATCATCAACATGGAGGACGGGGCCAAGCGGAACGAGATCTACGACAGCATCACCACCACCGTCAACGCCAGCACAGCGAACTACGGCATCGAGGTGATGGACGTAAAGATCAAGCAGTTCGACCTGCCGGAGTCCAATCTGAACGCGGTCTACACCCGGATGATCTCCGAGCGGAACCAGATGGCGGAAAAATACACCGCCGACGGGGAGTACGAGGCCTCCATCATCCGCAACAATGTGGACAAGGAAGTGAACATCCTGGTCTCCAACGCCCGGGCCGACGCCGCCAAGCTGGAGGCCGAGGGCGAGGCCGAGTATATGCGGCTGCTGGCGGAGGCCTACGACAGCGAGGACAAGCGGGATTTCTATGAGTTCACCCTGGAGCTGGACGCTTTGAAGCAGAGCCTGACCGGCGGGGAGAAGACGGTGATCCTGGACGCCGATTCGCCCCTGGCGCAGCTGCTGCTGGGCGGCTGACAGCGAGGTTTCACAAAAAACCGGCCGGGAGGGCAAACGCCTTCCCGGCTGTTCCTATGTAAAGGAGGTCGCTACTCGCAGGCGGGCCAGGCGCTTTGGTCCCAGGTCCGCCCGTCCAGGGAGGCCAAGCGCTCCTGGTCGGTCATCAGCTCTGTCCAGCCGTGGGCCGCGCCGGGGGTGGCGTCGATGTGCCGCCAGCAGTCACCCACATCCACCAGGACCCAATAGTGGGTCCTGTCCGTGGTCCAGATGAGCTGGGTATCGTAGCCCTTATATTCCAGCACCGCCTGGAGCACCAGGGCGTGGACGTAGCAGTTGCCGATGCCGTGGTTGATACCGTACCACACCGGGTCCCCGGCGCCGTAGTTGGAGCTGTAATTGATGTTGTCCCGGATGTAGCACTTGACGGACAGCGGGTCGTCTTCGCACTCCCCCGCCAGCCAGGCCACCGACCCCTCGGTGTCCTCCTGGGTGTGGTTGACCTCCACCGTCCGATCCGCCCGGAGGATATTCCCCTGGGAATCTGTGGCGGTGTAAGTCACCGTATAGGTGCCGGGCTGAGAAGTGTCCACCCCGCCCGCGTCATAGGAAACGGTCAGCGCCCGGCCCTCCTCATCGATTGCCTCCACGCCCAGCAGATAGTCCGGCGCCCCGCCCACGGCCACCTCCATGGTGTTCAAATTGGAAAACCGGGCCAAAACCGGCGCCGTCGTTTCCTCTCCGGAATACACGGTTTGTTCCACCGGTGGCGGATTTTCCTCTGATTTTGTATAATTTTCCTCCATCCATGGCGTTTTTGCACGGACGTTGGGCACCATTTCCCCCAAAACCGGCAGCAGGCACGCCGCCGCCGCGATGGCCCCCGCCAGGAGCAGCAATCGGATCCAATGACGCATCCCCGGATCCTCCCTTCCTTCGTTTTCTCCAGCATACATCGGGAATGCATCAAAACGGCATCAAAAATTTAAAACTTTTTTGTTTTTCGGTCCATAGAACGGGCTGTTGACGAAACGGAAAGAGTGGTGTACAATAACCATAACTCCAGCGGTGTCCCCAAGCCACGCCAATTTTGGAAAGGACGGTCCAGTTATGGAATACGCGCTTTTGAACATCGACAAGCAGCTCCGGCCCTACCGCCGGGACATCGAGCTTCGCATGAACAACTACGCCCAGAAGAAGGCCGAGCTGCTCCCAAAGGGGGGCAGTCTGTCGGATTTTGCCAACGGCGCCCTCTATTTCGGCTTCCACCGGGAGGCGGACGCCTGGGTTTACCGGGAGTGGGCCCCGGCGGCGGAGGCGGTGTACCTCACCGGGGACTTCAACGGCTGGGACCGCCACGCCCACCGGTTGACCTTTAAGGGGAACGGCGTGTTCGAGCTGCGGCTGCCCGGCCGGGACGCCCTGAAAACCGGCCAGAAGGTCATGGCCGTGGTGGTCCACCGGGGCCAGGAGCTGGACCGGATCCCCCTCTACGCCACCCGGGTGGTCCAGGACCCGGCCACCACCGGCTGGAACGCCCAGATCTGGGCCCCGGAGGAGCCCTTCCCCTGGACGGACCAGGGCTTCAAGCCCCAAAAGCCCCTCTTTATTTACGAATGTCACATCGGCATGGCCCAGGACAAGCCCTGCGTGGGCACCTACCGGGAGTTTCGGGAGAACGTGCTGCCCCGGGTCAAGGCCCTGGGGTACAACACCCTGCAGATCATGGCGGTCATGGAGCATCCCTACTACGCCTCCTTCGGCTACCAGGTCACCAATTTCTTCGCCGCCGCCTCCCGGTTCGGCACCCCGGAGGAGCTGAAGGAGCTGATCGACGCCGCCCACGGCATGGGCGTCGCCGTGCTGCTGGACGTGGTCCACTCCCACGCCGCCAAAAATACCCGGGAGGGCATCAACGAATTTGACGGCACCGCCACCCAGTTCTTCCACGCCGGGGACCGGGGAGAGCATCCGGCCTGGAACACCAAGTGCTTTAACTATTGGAAAAACGAGGTCCTCCACTTCCTGCTGTCCAACCTGAAATTCTGGCAGACCGAGTACCATTTCGACGGCTTCCGGTTCGACGGCGTCACCTCCATGCTCTACCGGAACCACGGCCTGGGCCAGAGCTTCGGGCCCTACGACCGGTATTTTTCCCTGAACACCGACACCGAGGCCGTCACCTATCTCCAGCTGGCCAACGAGCTGGTGCGCCAGGTCAACCCCAACGCCATCACCATCGCGGAGGACACCTCCGCCATGCCGGGGCTGTGCCTGCCCATCGAGGCGGGAGGCATCGGGTTCGACTACCGGCTGGCCATGGGGGAGCCGGATATGTGGATCAAGATCCTGAAGGAAGTTTCCGACGAAAACTGGGATATGTGGGGCATCTACGGCGAGCTCACCGGCCGCCGGCCCAAGGAAAAGGTCATCGGCTACTGCGAGTCCCACGACCAGGCCCTGGTGGGGGACAAGACCATCATGTTCCGCCTCTGCGATAAGGAAATGTACTTTTGTATGGAGGTCAGCAACCCCAATCTGGTGATCGAACGGGGCATGGCCCTGCACAAGCTGATTAGGCTTCTGACCATGAGCCTGGGCGGCGAGGGGTATCTGACCTTCATGGGCAACGAATTTGGCCATCCCGAGTGGATCGACTTTCCCCGGGAGGGCAACGGCTGGAGCTATCTCTACTGCCGCCGCCAGTGGCACCTGGCCGACGACCCGAACCTCAAATACCAGTTCCTGAACCGGTTCGAGGTGGACATGGTGGCCGCCGCCAAACGGGCCCGGGTGTTGACCGGCAAGACCACGAATCTCTGGACCCATCAGGGGGACAAGGTGCTGATCTATCAGCGGGGCGGGGCGGTGTTCGCCTTCAACCTCCACCCTGCCGCCTCCTATACCGGCTACTTTGTCCCGGCGCCGGAGGAGGGGGAATACCGGGTGATTTTGTCCAGCGACGAGCCCTGCTACGGCGGCCAGGGCCGGATCTCCACCGCCCAGACCTACCAGGCGAAAAAGCAGCCCGACGGCCGGACCGGCTTCCAGATCTATCTGCCCAGCCGGACCGCCGTGGTCCTCAAGAAAAAACGGGCGTCCAAATAAGCAACGGGCCGCTCCCTGAAGGGGAGCGGCCAAAATATTGCGCCGAAAAGCCCACTTTCCGCATAACCTTTGCTCCCCGCAGGGGGAGCAAAGAGCAATAATCCTTTTTCCGCATAGTATAGTCGGAGGCGATTTTATGGCTATCGTACAAACCGACGTTCCCATCACCTCGGAAAGCTGCGACCGGATGATCCGGGAGATCGTGGAGACCTACCCCATCTGCCGCACCGAAGTCATGGGCTACACCGCGTTCCAGCGGCCCCTGCGCACCTTGGTGGTGGGCAGCGGCCCCCGAAAGGTGATTTTCTCCGCCGCCCACCACGCCAACGAGTGGATCACGGCCCTGGTGCTGCTGAAATACGGGGAGGATCTGGCCCGGTCCATCGTGGAGGGAGGCGGCGTCTTTGGGGTGCCAGGGGAGACCATCGGTCAGACCGCCACCATCTACATGGTGCCCATGGTGGACCCCGACGGGGTGGACCTGGTGACCGAGGCCATTCCCATGGGTTCGGTGCCCTATGAGAACGCCCGCAGCATGGCCCAGAATTACCCCGCCATTCCCTTCCCGGATGGCTGGAAGGCCAATCTGCTGGGGGTGGACCTGAATCTCAACTACCCCGCCGGGTGGCTCCAGGCCCGGGAAATCAAATTTTCCCAGGGCTTCACCCGCCCCGGGCCCCGGGACTATGTGGGCCGGGCCCCCCTGGATCAGCTGGAGACGAAGGCCATGGCGGGCTACACCGAGTACATCGATCCGGCGCTGGTGCTGGCCCTCCACAGCCAGGGCCAGGAAATCTACTGGCAGTTTGGCGATTTCCAGGTGCCCGGGGCCCGGGAGCTGGGGGAGCAGATGGCCGCCGCCAGCGGCTATACCCTGGCGGACACCCCCTACGCCTCCAGCTTCGCGGGCTACAAGGACTGGTTCATCCAGAATTTCCGGAAGCCGGGCTACACCATCGAGGTGGGCCGGGGCGTCAACCCGCTGCCCCTGGAGCAGTTCGACGAAATTTACCGGGACTGCCGGGGGATTTTGACCCTGGCGGCTCTGGGCGGTCAGTAAAACAGGGGCCCCATGGTTTTTCCCTCCTTTTCCCTTCCTATCTTACCAGAAACCCCGAAAAGAACAAGTCTTGAAAAAGAAGGGGTTTTATGCTATAATGGTATCGACAAAAAGGAGGGGAAAAACGCCATGAAGGATCCTGCTGTATTGCCCGAGGGATATGTGGAGCGGTTCCAGGTGGATCTTGCCAAGGACCGGAAGCTCTTTTGGTTGATCAACGGCCTGAGCGCCGTTCTCACGCTGATTTTATTTTTGATCGGGGGCGCCTTCGTCCCCATTACGGCGCTGTTCGACATGGAGGCGGGGCTGGGGGCCTATCTTCTCCGGTTCGGCGTGCTGCTTGTAGGGATGCTCCTCTACATCATTCTCCACGAGGCGGTCCACGGCGTCTTTATGCGCCGGTATGGGGAGGCCAAGGTCCATTTTGGCTTCCGGCTGGCCTACGCCTACGCCGGCAGCGACGGCTATTATTCCAAAAAGCACTACATCATCATCGCCCTGGCGCCGGTGGTGGTCTGGGGGATCGTGCTGCTGATCCTGAATTTCTTCACCTCGCCGGAGTGGTTCTGGGTGGTGTACTGGATCCAGGTCTGCAACCTCTCCGGCGCGGTGGGGGACTACTACGTCACCTGGAAGTTCCGGAGCCTGCCGGCAGACGCCCTGATCCGGGACACCGGCACCGCCATGGCGGTGTACACCCGGGACTAAATTGCGCCGGGCGGAAACGAGTCTATCAAAAAACGGCGCACGGAAGGCCTCCGTGCGCCGCCGCGTATTGAGTTATACCGCCAGGAAGGTCTTCCAGGCAAAATACACCAGCACCACCGCGCCCAGGGCGATGCGGTACACCCCGAAGGCGGAGAAGCTGCGCTTGCGGACGTAGGCCATCAGTCCCCGGATCACCGCGAGGCTCACGGCGAAGCTGACGGCGCAGCCCACCAGCAGCACCCCCAGCTCCTGGCCGGTGATCGCCACGCCGGTGAGGATAAACTTGAGGATCTTGATGGCGCTGGCCCCCAGCATGGTGGGAATGGCCATGAAGAAGGAAAATTCCGCCGCCGCGCTCCGGCTCACCCCCAGCAGAATGGCCCCCAAAATGGTGGAGCCGGAGCGGGAGGTGCCGGGGATCAGAGACAGGGCCTGGAAGCAGCCGATGTAAATGGCGGTCTTGTAGTCGATGGCGTCTACCTTCCCGATCCGGGGCGGCTTTCCGGCGTTCCGCCGCTCCACATAGAGGAAGGCGAAGCCGTAGACGATCAGGGCGATGGCCACCACCACGCCGTTATACAGGTGGGCGTCCATCCAGTCGTCCAGCAGCACCCCCACGATCCCGGAGGGCAGGATGGCCACCACGATCTTCAGCCACAGAACGATGGTGTTGTGCCGCTGCTTCCGGTCCTTGCTGGGGGAAAAGGGATTGAGCTTGTGGAAGAACAGCACGATCACCGCCAAGATGGCCCCCAGCTGGATCACCACGTCGAACATGGTCTGAAATTCCGCCGACACGTCCAGCCTCAAAAATTCGTTGAGTAAAATCAGGTGCCCGGTGGAGGAGATGGGCAGCCACTCCGTGACGCCCTCCACAATTCCGAACACAATTGCCTTTAAAATTTCCATCCCGTCACGCTCCTGACTAATTTCTTTTTCCTACTATACCGCTTTTCCCGGGGTTTTGCAAGGAAAAAGTTCCCGTTCACAAATTGTGGTGGAATCCTTTACAAAAAGTTCATTCCCTCCCGGCATTTTCCGCTATAATGGTAAGAAAGAAAAACAAAGTCCAAGAAAGGATGAAAGATATGGATTACAACGTTTTGATCGTGGAGGACGATCACAACATCGCGGAGCTTTTGCAGATGTATCTGGAGAAGGAGGGCTGCACCGTCACCGTGGCCGGGGACGGGGGCGAGGGCCTGCGCCAGTTCCGGGCGGTCCATCCCGATATCGTGCTGCTGGATGTGATGATGCCGGTGATGGATGGGTGGAGCGTTTGCAAGGCCATCCGGTCCGAGAGCCAGGTGCCGGTGATCATGCTCACCGCCAAGGGCGAGACCGACGACAAGGTGGGCGGCCTGAAGGCCGGCGCCGACGATTACATCACCAAGCCCTTTGAAATGAAGGAGGTGCTGGCCCGGATCGAGGCGGTCATGCGCCGCTCCGCGCCCCAGGTCGTGGAAAAAAAGCCCCGCCGGCTGGTCTTTGACAAGCTGGTCATCGACATGGACGCCTTCGAGCTGACGGTGGACGGCAAGAAGATCGACACCCCGCCCAAGGAGATGGAGCTTCTTTACTATCTGGCCTCCTCCCCCAACCGGGTCTATACCCGCAACCAGCTCCTGGACGAGGTCTGGGGCTTCGACTATTTCGGCGACTCCCGCACCGTGGACGTTCACGTGAAGCGCCTCCGGGAAAAGCTGAAGGGCGTCTCCCCCGAGTGGAGCTTGGAGACGGTCTGGAGCGTGGGGTATAAATTCGAGGTGCTGAAAGCATGAAAACCACCTTCGGGCGGCTCTTCATCCCCGTCGCCATCATTTTGCTGGTGATTTTGCTGCTGATGAGTCTGTGTTTTCGGGGACTGTCCCGGTCCTTCCTGGAAAATCAGGTGCTGGACCGGCTGTCCCAGGACGCCAGAAGCATCGCGGACCTGGCGGGCATCTACTTAGACGGCAGCATCACCTATCCCGAGTTTCTGGGGAATTTCACCGTGGCCGCCCGGCTCTCCCAGACCGACGCGGTGCTATGCTCCCCCAGCGGGGAGCTGCTGCTCTGCTCCGACGCCCCCCTGGGCTGCCGGCATCAGGGCTCGGTGATCCAGGACCGGGACTATCTGGACCGGGTGCTGACCCAGGGAGAGGCCAGGGACACCGGCGTGGTGGCGGGGCTGTACGAGGACGTGCGCTATGTGGTCTGCGTGCCGGTGACGGATGTCTTTGGCTCTGTCACCGGTCTCGTCATGGTCTCCCAGCCCCAGGCCGCCACCTCCCC
>CANRQC010000079.1 GCA_947632695.1 uncultured Oscillospiraceae bacterium
GGGCTTCCCGGTAGTACAGGGTCTCCACCGCCAGCGCCACCGGAAGCTGAAAGCCCCCCGGCAGGGTCAGCGGATACTGTGCATACATTTTATCACAACTACCACTGAAAATTCCACTGTCATTATAGAAATTTATCTGTTTTTTTCCAAAAATCAAGCTGTATTTTTTCTCCACCCGGATCACCTCCCCCTTTTGGAGGCAGTTTTCGGGGGTAACGGCCTCCAGCTTTCGCTGGGTCTGGGCAAAAACCTCCGCCTCCGCCTGGGTCGCCCGGAGAAACAGACCGGTGTCGATATAGCCGGAGACCAACACCTCGCCCGCCCGCACCGCCTGGCCCACCTTGCACAGCTGGTTCCCCCGGAGCACCGTGCAGGAGGAAATGACCCCGTCCCGGGCCGCCACGATGCTGCTGACGCCCATGGAGGGCTTTTCCGTCTGCTCCGCCTGGGTCCGCTCCCGGACGGAGATCACCGCCACGCAGCCCGCCGTATTCACACCGGCCCATTGCAGCTCCGGGATGGCTTCCAGCAGCCGGTTCTTGACTCGCTCGCTGCGCACCTCCCGGCGGGACGCTCCAAAGCCGATGCCGCAGTCCCGGGCCTGCTCGATGATCAGCCGGGTGGGCACGGTTTCGTTCCCCTGGACCTGAATAAACAGCACCCGGGTGGGCAGGAACACCGCCAGCGCCAGCAGCGCGGAGAGTCCCCCCACCAGCACGGGCCTCTTTTTCAGCCCCGCCAAGGCCCAGAACGCCCCCTGGCGGCGGAGGATCTCCAACTTCTCCCCCCGCCGCTCCAGGAGCTTTTCAACCCGGGAATAGTCCCGCCGGGCAACGGTCAGCTCAAAGGTCAGCGGGCCGGTCTGTTCCACCTGATACACCGGCGCGCCCAGACTCGTCAGCGCCGAAAGGCTCCCCGCCAGATCGGCGCTGGTGATCCGCAGCCGCAGGCAGCCGGCCAGCGAACGAAAAATCCCCATTATCCCCGCCTCCTAATCAGCGTCACGCTGTCGATCCTTCCGGCAATGACCAGCTGCTCCTTGGTCATCCGGGCCAGCTCCATCCCTTCGCCGCGGACGCAGATCTGCCCATAGCGCACCTGCACCCGAATCTGATCCGCGCCGTATTCCGTCACGCCCATGTGATTCTCGATCAAAACCCGTTGATCTCCCGCCAATTCCACCAGCGGCTGCCCCGGCAGGGATTCTCCGGGCAGATCGATGCCCGCGGTAAGCCGCTGTAAAAGCTGTCTTCCCGGCAATGGCCCCACCTCCCTGGCAGAAGCATATGCCCAAATTGGGATTTTTTTCCCGGTCGGGCCATAGATTCTTCCGAGGTGATGATCCTTGAAGGAAAAAAGAAGCGTACTTGCCGCCGCCTTCGCCGCCTGTGCCATGGCCCTGCTGATCCTGGACGCGAAAACCGCCCTTTCCGGCGCCCGGGAGGGCCTGGCCCTGTGTCTGCAAGCGGCGATCCCCTCTCTGTTCCCCTTTTTCTTTCTGTCCGCCCTGCTCACGGGGACCCTGGCCGGGTCCACCCTGCCGCCGCTGCGGCCCCTGGGGCGGCTCTGCGGGGTGCCGGAGGGGGCGGAGTCCCTGCTGGCGGTGGGCTTTCTGGGCGGTTACCCCACCGGCGCGGCCTGCGTGGCCCAGGCGTATCAGTCCGGCCGCCTGAACCGGCAGGACGCCGAACGGATGCTGGGCTTTTGCAGTAACGCCGGGCCCGCCTTCCTCTTTGGCCTGACGGCGGGATGCTTTTCCTCCCCCGCCGCCCCCTGGGTCCTCTGGGGGATCCACATCGCCGCCGCCCTGCTCACCGCAAGTCTTCTGCCCGGGAAGCGGCGGGGCCGGACGGCCCTGACTCCCGGCGCGCCCGTCTCCCCCCGGCAGGCCCTGAACCGGGCGCTTACCGCCATGGCGTCCGTCTGCGGCTGGGTGATTCTATTCCGGGTCATTCTGGCGATCCTCCGCCGTTGGTGCCTCTGGCTGCTCCCGACCCCGGTCCAGGTGGCTCTGGCGGGGGCGCTGGAGCTGGTGGGGGGCTGCTGCGCCCTGACGGAGATCCCCGGCGAGGGTCTTCGGTTCCTGATCCTTTCCGGGCTGCTGGCCTTCGGCGGGCTCTGCGTGGGCATGCAGACGGTCTCCGTCACCGGCTCTCTGGGCCTGGGATGGTATCTCCCCGGCAAAGGGCTGCAAACGCTCTTTAGCCTCCTGCTGGCTCAGATCGCCCTGCCCTTCCTCTACCCGGAGGAGGCGGCCCTTCCCCTGCCGGTTACGCTCCTAACTTTGGCGGCGGTCTGCCTCGTTCCCCGATTTTTCGAAAAACCCGAAAAAAGCAGTGGAAATTCCAAGGCATTGGGTGTATAATGGGGAAAAGACAAAGGAGGCCAAGCTATGCGCTATTGGAACAAACAGCCCCGCTCCTGCCTATACTGTGCCCGTGGGACCCAGCTGGAGGATGGAACGGTCCTCTGCGTCAAGAAGGGCCTCCGTCAAGGGGACGATCCCTGTTGGCGTTTCCGCTACGACCCCCTGAAACGGATCCCGCCCAAGCCCAAGGCTCTGGACCCCGACCGGTTCGGCGAGGAGGACTTTTCTCTTTAACGACCGTGCATCTCGCCCATTAAGACGAGATCCCGCCCTCTGCTTTTTGCAGAGGGCGGGCCGTTTTATTCTTCGATCATCTTGATAAATTCCGCTTCCGTCAAAATGGGGATCCCCAGCTCCCGAGCCTTCCGCTCCTTGGAGCCGGCGTTCTCCCCGGCCACCACGAAGCTGGTCTTTTTGGACACCGACCCGGCGGCCTTGCCCCCCAGCAGCTCGATTTTCTCCGTGGCCTCCTCCCGGGTCATGGCGCTCAGAGCCCCTGTGAGGACGATGGTCTTCCCCGCCAGCCGGGCGTCGGCCACCTTCCGCAAGTTTTGGAAATTCACCCCTGCGGCCCGGAGCCGCTCCACCATGTGCCTGGACTGGGGCTGGGCGAACCACGCCACGATGGACCCGGCGGTGATCTCCCCCACGTCCGGGGTCTCCACCAGCGCCTCCAGATCCGCCGCCATCAGCGCGTCCAGACTGCCGAAGGCCTGGGCCAGCACTTTTCCGGTCTTGGCCCCCACCTGGCGGATCCCCAGGGCGTAAATCAGCCGCCCCAGATCCTGGGCCTTGCTGTCCTCGATGGCGGCGAGCAGCTTTTTGGCGGCCACCTCCCCGCTCTTCCACAGGCTTTTCAGGTCCTCCAGCGTCAGATAGTAGATATCCGCCGGGGAGCGGAGGCAGCCCTTTTCAATGAGCTTGTCCACAATGCTCTCCCCCAGGCCCTCGATGTCCATGGCGTCCCGGCTGACAAAGTGGGCGATGTTTCGGGAGAGCTGGGCCGGGCACTCCACCCCGGTGCAGCGCAGGAACGCCCCGTCCTCGTCCTTTTGGGTCGCGGCCCCACAGATGGGGCACCGGTCGGGGAGAACATAGGGCTCCGTCCCCTCCGGCCGCTTGTCCATCACCACGTCCAGAATTTCCGGGATGATCTCCCCGGCCTTCCGGATGCGCACCGTGTCCCCCACCCGGATATCCCGCTGGGAGATGAAATCCTGATTGTGAAGGGTTGCGCTGGTGACTCTGGTTCCCGCCAGGATCACCGGGGACACGGCAGCCTTGGGGGTCAGCACGCCGGTGCGGCCCACCTGCACCAGAATCTCCTCCACCACCGTCTCCTTGATCTCGGGCGGGTACTTGTAGGCCACCGCCCAGCGGGGGAACTTGGCGGTGCTTCCCAGTTCCTCCCGGAGGGCCAGGTCATCCACCTTCACCACCGCCCCGTCGATGTCACAAATCAACTGGTCCCGATTCTGATCGATGGCGCGGATCCGCTCCTCCACATCCCTCCGGCTCGTCAGCCGGACAAAGGGGAGTACCGGAAAGCCCAGGCCCTTCAGATATTCCAGAGATTCGGTGTGACTGGAAAACTCCATTCCCTCCGCCAGCTGCACATTGAACAGGTAGATGTCCAGTCCCCTTTTGGCGGCGATCTTGGGGTCCAGCTGCCGCAGAGACCCTGCCGCCGCGTTCCGAGGATTGGCGAACAGGGGCTTTCCCTCCGCCTCCTGACGGGCGTTGAGGGCGGCGAACCGCTTCTTAGACAGAAACACCTCCCCCCGGAGGATCAACCGTGCGGGGGCCCCGGAAATCTTCATGGGCAGGGAGCGGATGGTTTTCAGATTCTCCGTCACGTCCTCCCCTACAACGCCGTCGCCCCGGGTAGCCCCCCGGACGAAGGCACCATTTTCATATTCCAACGCCACGGAAAGCCCGTCGATCTTGGGCTCCACGGAGAAGGCCATTCCCTCCCGGAGCTCCTCCATCCTTCCCAGAAAATCCTCCAGTTCTTCCATGGAAAACACGTCCTGAAGGCTCATCAGCGGCACCGCGTGGGTCACCTTTTCAAATTTGCTCAGAGCCTCGCCCCCCACCCGCTGGGTGGGGGAATCCGCCCGGGCCAGCTCGGGATGGGCCTGCTCCAGCTCCTCCAGCTCCCGCAGCAGCCGGTCATACTCAAAATCCGGCATGGTGGGGGCGTCCTCCACATAGTACAAGCGGTTGGCCTCCGTGAGCTGGACGTACAGCGCCTCCATTCTCTCTTTTGCTTCCATGGTCATCCTCCGGTCTGCAAAAATGTATTGGGCACCTGGCCCACGATCACGGTCTCCGCCACCACCACCTGGCTGGTGACGGTAAAGCTGTCGGTTTTTCCCAGCACCAGCACCGTCACATCCACGCTGACCTCCATGATCAGCTGCTGCAGCGTCTGGTTGATCCCCGCCTCCGTAAACCGGCTGGAAAAGGAGGCGTCGGAGTTGCGGAGGGACAGGATCTCCACCGGGATCCCCGGCCCCCGGCCGGAAAACACCTCCGGCAGCACCAGGCTTCCCAGGGGGATCCCCAGCTGGTCCGCGTCCATGGCCAGGATGTCCTCGTTGATCCGGTTGAGAATCTCGGTTTTCAGCCGGTTTACCTCGCTCATATTGGTTTTCAGAGCGGTGATCCGCCCCTCCAGATCCTTTTCAAAGTAGACGATCCGGTCGTACTGGATGTTTCCGCTCTCGATCTGCCGATTGATGGCGTCGTTGATCAGATCCGAGGTAGAGTTGCGCACCTGGGTCTGGGCCAGAGATACAATATCCCCCGTATACTGCCTGCGGAACAGCACCAGCACGCCCACCAGCAGCAGAAGAACCAGCGCCAGGATCCGAACGGCTTTTCGCTTCCATCGGTTCATAGCCATCCCCCCGGGAGAGCCTATGGCCCCCGGAAAGGAATTATGACAGCCGTTTCATATGGGCCGAGGCCGCCTTGGCCATGAGCTTCTTGGTGCCCACGGTATCAAATGCGATCTCCAGCAGCGCGTCGCCGTTCATTTTCAGCACGGTGAGCACCATTCCCCGGCCAAAGGCGGTGTGCTCCACCATGTCCCCCTTGTTCAGCTCGAGATACGGGGCCGCCTTGGTAGAAGGCCTGACCACCGAGGGAGCCGCGCCGGTTTTGGGCGGCGCCGCCCGATGAATCGGGGCCCGGCGTTCCGTCTCATGGTTAACATAACCTCCGATCCTCCGCACCTCGCCACTGGCCAGCTCCTCCAAAAACCGGGAGGGCATGGACGAGCTGGTGCGCCCATAAAGCATCCGACGGCGGGCGTAAGAGATGGTCAGGGTCCTTTTGGCCCGGGTGATGGCGACATAGCACAGCCGCCGCTCCTCCTCCATTTCCTCCGGTTCCCCGATGGCCCGCATTCCGGGAAACAGCCCGTCCTCGAACCCCACCAGGAACACGTTGGCAAATTCCAGACCCTTGGCGGCGTGCATGGTCATCATCACCGCGGCGTCGTCGTTTTCGTTGTACTGCTCAATGTCGGTGTACAGGGCGATCTCCTCCAAAAATCCCGCCAGACTGGGCTCCTCCGCCGTCTGGACATAGGACTGAATGCTGGATTTCAGCTCTCGGATGTTTTCCAGCCGGGTCAGATTCTCCTCGGTGGGCTTTTCCTCCAGCATGGCCAGATATCCGGTCCGGACCATGACCTCCTCGTAAAATTCCGGCAGACTGATCCCGGTGTCCAGCAGCGCCGCCAGGGACTCGATCATGGCGGAGAATGCCCCCAGCTTCTCCCGGTAGCGTTCCAGCGGAGCGTAATCCGCCGGATGGGACACCACATGGTAGACGCTCTTTCCCTCGGCCTGGGCAAGCCGCTGGACCATTTCCAGGGTTTTGGCCCCCAGGCCCCGGGGCGGGTTGTTGATGATCCGCGTCAGCCGCAGGTCGTCGGCCCGGTTGTTCAGCACGCACAAATAGGAAAGCATATCCTTGATCTCCGCCCGGTCGAAGAACCGCAGTCCGCCGATCACCCGGTAGGGGATGCCGTTGCGCTTGAAGGCAAATTCCAGGGCGTTGGACTGGGCGTTGGTGCGGTAAAGCACGGCGTAGTCCTTATAGTTTTTCCCCCGGGACATGGCGATGATCCGCCCAGCCACGAAGTTTCCCTCGGCCCCCTCGTCGGGGGCCTCGTACACCGTTACCGGCTCTCCCGAATCGTTGGCCGTCCAGAGGCGCTTGCCCTTCCGGCCCAGGTTGTGGGCGATCACGCTGTTGGCGGCGTTGAGAATGGCCTGGGTGGAGCGGTAATTCTGCTCCATGCGGATGGTCCTGGCTCCCGGATACTGATTCTCAAAGCTCAGAATGTTCTCAATGGTGGCCCCCCGGAACCGGTAGATGCTCTGATCGTCGTCGCCAACCACGCACAGATTGCCCGCCCGGCCGGTGAGCAGGGAGGTGAGCAGATATTGCAGATGGTTGGTATCCTGATACTCGTCCACCAGCACATATTGGAACTTCCGCTGGTAGTATTCCCGCACCTCCGGGAACATCTGCAGCAGCAGCACCGTCTGATAGATGATGTCGTCAAAATCCAGGGCGTTGTTTTCCTTCAACCGGGTCTGGTACGTCTGATAGGCCCGGGCGATCTGGCGCACCCGGGGATCCCCGGCGCTGTTCGCCCGCTCCAGCAGGTCCTCCGGGGAGGCCAGCCGGTCCTTTTCCTTGCCGATGATGTTCAGCACATACCGCGGGGGGAAGGTCTTGTCGTCCAGCCCCAGATCACGAATGATGTTTTTCATCACTCTTTCCGAGTCCGCGGTATCATAGATGGTGAAGCTGCTGGTGTAGCCCAATCGGGTGATCTCCCGCCGGAGGATCCGGCAGCACGCGGCGTGGAAGGTCATGGCCCACACGTCCATGGCCATGGGCCCCAGCCGGTTGCTCAGCCGTTCCTTCAGCTCGTTGGCGGCCTTGTTGGTGAAGGTGATGGCCAGGATATTCCACGGCGCCGCCGGATCCAGGGCGCAGAGCTTGTCCGCCCGCCGGCGGTCCTCCTCGTTGATGGGCTCCCGGAGCCCTTCCAAGAACGCCAGATCCTCCGCCGTCACTTCCTCCGGGACCTCCTGGGAATCGCTGGCCCGGCCATAGCGGATCAGGTTGGCGATCCGGTTGATGAGCACGGTGGTTTTTCCGCTCCCGGCCCCCGCCAGCAGCAGCAGCGGCCCCTCGGTGGCCAGCGCCGCCTGGAGCTGCATGGGATTCAGGTTTGAAAATCGGGAAGCGATATAGCTTCGCCTTGCGGCGGCAAAGCGCTGCATTTCTATTTCTGTCATGTCGGTACCGTCCTACATTGGATTGGCTTCCATTTTACTCCATTTTCCGTCAAAAATAAAGAGGCAAAACCCACCAATTTTCCTCTTCGTCACGCCAGCAGATCTCGCAGCCGGTGTAGCGCCTTTTTTTCGATCCGGGAGACCTGCACCTGGCTGACGGAGAGGACCTTCGCCACCCGATCCTGGGTCAGGCTGTGAAAATACCGGAGCTTGATCACGGTGCGCTCCCGCTCCGGCAGCTTCTCGATGGCCTGCCGCAGGGCGATTTTCTCCACCATGGTCTCCTCGGTCTGGGTGTCGGTCAGCACGTTTTCCAGGGTGAAGCCGTCCTCCCCTGTCTCCCGTTGGATGGACTCGGTGCAGGCGGTGGCGGCCTCCGCCATGGCGATCTCCTCCGGGGTCAGGCCGGTTTTCTCCGACAGCTCCTGCAAGGTAGGCTCCCGACACAGCTCCGCCGTCAGCTGATTCCGGGCAGACTTGACGGCGGCGGAGCGCTCCTTGAGACCCCGGGAGACCTTCACCGCCCCGTCGTCCCGGAGGAAGCGGCGGATCTCCCCGGCGATCTTGGGCACGGCGTAGGTGGAGAACTGGGTGCCGAAGTGCAGATCGAACCCCTCCACCGCTTTTAAAAACCCCAGACACCCCAGCTGGTACAGATCCTCCGCCTCGGCGCCCCGGCCCAGAAACCGCCTGGCCACGGACCAGATCAGCCCGGCGTTTTCCGTGACCAGGGCCTCCCCCGCGTCCCGGTCCCCCGCCTGGCTCCGGGCGATCAGCTCCTCGACGCGGCTCATTGCCGCCGCTGGAGCTTCCGGCGCATATGGACGGTGGTTCCCTTCCCCGGCTCGGACGTCACGGAAATGCTGGTCATAAAGCTCTCCATAATGGTAAAGCCCATGCCGCTGCGCTCGGCGCCGCCGGTGGTGAACATAGGCTTTCGGGCCTGGTCCACGTCGGGGATGCCCACCCCCTTGTCCTTCACCACAATGTCCAGCACGTTGTCCTTCAGGATCCGGCAGCGGAGCATGACCGTGCCCAGCTCCTGGGGATAGGCGTGAACGATGCAGTTGGTCACCGCCTCGGAGACGGCGGTGCGGATGTCCCCCAGCTCCTCCATGGTGGGATCCAGCTGGGCGGCGAAGCAGGCCACGGCGGAACGGGCAAAGGCCTCGTTGGCGGAGCGGCTGGGAAATTCCAGGATCATGTAGTTGTCAAATTTCATCTCACTGCCTCCTTGATGTCCACGATTTTTTCAATGCCGGACGCCCGGAACACCTTCATGGGCTGCTCCCGCAGGCCGGTGACCAGCAGCTTTCCCCCCATACGGGTCATCTGCCGCAGGGCGTTGATCACCACGGCGATGCCGGAGGAGTCTACGAAGCTCACCTCCTGGAAGTCCAAAACGCACACCGCCGGGGCGTAAGCCTCGATTTTGGCGGCGATGGCCTGAATGTAGCTTTTGGCCCGGTGGTGGTCGATCTCCCCGGTGAGGGCCACGGTCAGGCGGCCATCCTGGAGAAAACTGGTGAATTGCATGGCAAAGCCTCCTTTGTGTTTTCTCAAGACCAGTATAAGAATGCCGCCCCCGGAAATGCTGTCGGAAGGCGGCGAAGGCAAAAAAATAGGGCCGCAGCCGGCATTTCACCGGACGCGGCCTCGTTTTTGTTTCGTTAGGGAATTACTTCCCGGTAATGACCGCCAGAAGCTCTACAAGGCGCTTGAAGAAGCCCTGCTTCTCTTCCTTGGGCAGCGTGTTCTTGTAACGGAACATGTACGTCAAAGCGGACATTATAATCGCCTCCTATTTGGGATTGCCGGAGGGCCTTTCCCTCCGACGCCGCACATTATACGCCGCTCCCCCCGGAAATGTGTGAA
>CANRQC010000080.1 GCA_947632695.1 uncultured Oscillospiraceae bacterium
GAAAAAGCCATCATTGATACCACCGTGGACCTGACCGGATTCGATGGCTACGCCCGGCTGTCGGCCTATCTGGTGCCAGTCAATGTTTTGAGATCGTCGGACGGTACGATCGTAGGCAACAATGGGGTCAATAACCGAATCGTGGTCGACCTTGTTCTCACCAGCGCGGCAAGCTACGACGAGATGTACAGTTGAACCGGCAACGCTTGACCCTCTGGGCGGACAAAAACGGCAATGCTGTCCGCATATAAAATACACTTGACTTTCATTTGAAAATGTGTTATCCTTCTTACCAAACACCCGCCGTGGAAAAACATTCTTTCTTCCACGGCGGGCAAACCCATAGAAAAGGAGAGAGGAGAAAATGAAACGCCTATTTTGTCTGATTTTGTGCCTAGCTTTCGCCCTGTCCCTCACCGCCTGCGGGCCGGCGCCAAGCGGTCCTACGGAGACGGTAGCCAACCCCTTTACCCAGGAGACCACCGCCGGCCCGACCGACCCGCCCACTACCGCCGGCGCTACCGACGCTACCGGGTCTACCGGAAAAGGTAAACCAGTCCCCCCACTGCTGCCCCCCAGCTATTCCTATTCCTACGGAGGGGTCGATCAGATTATGGATGACGTCTCCGCCCATTACGACTACACAGGCGGAGAGCTTCATATGGCTTTCCACTTTGTGTCAAGTTTTGACTATTCCCAGTATGGCGTGGGCCCCCTGCTCTTTTTGGATGGGATCCCCCAGCCCTACAAAACGGAGGAAGAACCCTGGTACAGCTATCTGCATACCTATTCTCCAATCCCAAATCGTTTTGACGCCGATGATAATGTCATAACCCTCTCCTTCATCCCCGTTACCGGCCAGGCGGGTGACGCGCTGGAGCTCTATATCACCCCTGTCTGCGACCCAGACGGAAACCTATTAAAAGGCCTCGGCGAAGAGGGTTTTTGGCTCCTTGTGCAAAACGATGCCAAAGATTTTTGTGCCCGCGTTATTTTCTACGAAACGCCGCCGGAACCTGAACTGCCGGAGATCCCGGATCAAGTGCTGTCCCACTCCGTTACCTACGAGGATGAACCCAGATTGCGGTCTTGGACCCCGGAGGATCTGCAGCAAAAGCACGCGTACAGCTATACCATCAACGGCCAAACGAAGCCGGGCAGCATAACGTGGTACGGCTTCGACCAGGAACCGATCACGCTCAACTTCCAAATCTATGGAAATAGCTATGTTAAATACACGCTTGTTTGCTTTAAAAACTACCAGCCGATCTCCGTGGACCCAGAGGACATTCTCTATGTAGAGGTCAAGGACGGCCAGCGGACGGAGGTCGAGGTTCAAATCGATATGTCCGACTTTGACGGCTCCGCGCAGGTTCCCTTTATGGTCGTTCTGGTCCCTCGTAATCTCCAGGCATACGAGGATGGGACTGCTGCCTTTTGGGACCATTCTGGCTGCCGGTTTGAAAAAATCACATTTTTCTACTTCGGCGGCGAGAAGGAGTAGCGGCCTCTTCGCGGCGCGACAACAACCCATAGATACGGAAAGGAGCGGATCGCCTTGGAAGTACGATTTGAACGGCTGTCCAAAAAATACCGGGGCAAATACGCCCTGAAAAACTTCTCCGCCACGTTGGAAAACGGGGTCTACGGCCTGCTGGGCACCAACGGCGCGGGCAAAACCACCCTGCTGAACCTGTTTATGGGCATTCTCAAGCCCGACTGCGGGGAGATCTACATTGACAACGAAAACATCCGTTCCCTGGGAACAGACTTCCTGAGCAAAATCGGGTATCTGCCCCAGTACCCCCAGTTCTACCGGGACTTTACCGTGGCGGAGTTTATGGACTATATGTGCGTCCTGAAGGATATTCCCCGGCAGTACGCCAAGCCTCGGATCCGGGGCCTGCTCCACCGGGTCAATCTGGACGAGGCGGCGGGAAAAAAGGTGGGGGCCCTCTCCGGCGGTATGCGGCAGCGGCTGGGCATCGCACAGGCCATGCTGAGCAATCCCGGCATCCTCATTCTGGACGAGCCCACCGCCGGTCTGGATCCCCGGGAGCGGATCCGATTCCGGAACCTGATCTCCTCCTTTGCCGAGGACCGGATCGTGATCCTGGCCACCCACATCGTGCCGGATATTGAGTTCATCGCCAGCCAGATCCTGCTGCTCCACGAAGGGGTGCTGCTCAAGCAGGGCAGCCCCAAGGCCCTGACCGACGAGCTTAACGGCAAGGTCTGGGCTCTGGAGCTGGACACGCCCGACGTGCCCCGGGACCTGATCCACCACACCATCAGCAACATGGCCCGGGAGGGGGAGGGCATCCGGCTGCGCATCCTCTCCGACGCCAAGCCCCACCCGGAGGCCCAGGCCGTCACCGCCAATCTGGAGGAGGTCTTCCTCTACCACTGTGGGGAGGAAGCAATGTGAAAGAGCGGATCCTTTCTTTCTGCCGCCTGACCCTCTACGAGCTGCGGAAGGCCTTCGGCACCGTCTGGATGGCGGTGTTCCTGGCCGTCCTGCTCCTGGCCAACGGCTGGCGGCTCTATGACAGCTACCACCAGGAGGTGGCGAAATGGGAAGACTATCCCCAGGTGTATCAGGAGTGCTACGCCTACCTCTCCGGCACCATCACCACGGATAAAATCAACTCGCTGATGGGCGTCTACGGCCCCTTGCAGGAAAGATTCCCCAATTTAAACCGGGAATACGACCCCAACGCCTACACCTACAGCGAGGAGGACGACTACTTTTTCTTCTGGGAGCTGTTTTACGAACCGATTTATTACGACTACCTCTATCAAAACCACGCGGTCCAGATCACGACTCAGGCCCGGGAGCTGGCCGCCCTCTATCAGGAGCTGGGCAATTCCTACGACGCCGCCCGAAATGAGATCCTCGCCCAGGACTTTGCCGGGCGGTGGGTGCCCACCTTCGGGGACACCCGGCACTATGAGGTGCTGCTCAACTACGACTTTTCCTCCATGCTGGTGCTGGTGCTGTGCCTGTTCGCCCTGTGCGGGGTGTTCGTCACCGAAAAGGAAACGGGGATGTATATGCTCCACCGCACCACCCGGCTGGGTGGCCCCGCCACCGTGGGGGCGAAATTCGCCGCTTCAGCGTTCTTCTCCATCGCGGTCAGCATTCTGTTTTTTACCCAGGACTTTTTGACGCTCCATCTTCTGGGCCAAAGATGGGAGGCCCTCAGCGACCCAGTGTACGTTCTCTGGCAGCTGGAATACACCCCCCTGCGGATGAGCCTGGGCATGGCGTTCCTGACCCTGGGGGCCGTGAAGACCCTGGGGGTGCTGTGCTGCTGCTGCTTTTTCCTGCTGGTCTCCTGCCTGGTCAAGCGGGTGCTGAGCTCCTTCATCGTCTCCATGGCGCTGCTGTTCGCCGCGGTGGCCGCCCAAAATCTGGGGGGCGTGGGATATCCCGGCAAGTGGTGCAACCCGATGGAGCTGGTCATCGCCCGGGAGCTTTTTGCGCGGGACGACTTTGTGAATCTGTTCGGCCATCCGGTGCGGTACTTCCTGACCATGATCCTGGGCGTCGTGCTGACGGCGGCGGTGGTGTGCCTGGTCATTCTCTACCGGAACCGCTCCACCCGGGCGGGACTGCTGGAAAGGAGGCGGCGGCATGTTTCTGTATGAGTGGAAGAAGCTCCTGCTCCGCAGGGGCGGGATCTGGCTGCTCCTGCTGTTCTTTGTGGGGGAGATCGCCATCTCCGTCCTGTTCCGCCAGCCCTACGACCGGGTCCTGGAGCAAAACCGGCAGGTCTACGACCGGTATCTGTCCAGCGTCAACGGTCCCCTCACCCAGCAGAAGCGGGAATACATCGAAAGGGAAATGGCCCGCCTCAATGAGGTGCATATGCAGCTCTCCCAGCTCAATTCCAGCTATTACCAGGGCAAGATCCCCCAGGACGAGTACCAGACTCAGCTGGCGGAGCTCACCCAGCAGGACGCCGACTACGACGGATTTGCCAAGCTCTACACTCAGTACATCTACGTCCGGGAGGTCCCGGAGCGGCGGTACTTTCTCTACACCGGCGGCTGGGAACGGCTGCTGACGGATTGGGAGCCGGACTATCTGCTGCTGCTGGTGCTGGTGCTGCTGCTGACCCCGGTATTCTGCGAGGAATATGAAAGCCGGATGGATCAGATCCTGCTGACCCAGAAGCGCAGCGCCGGGGCCCAGGTGCTTTGGAAGGCGGCGGCAGCGGGGAGCCTGACGGTGCTGCTCACTGCGGCGGCCCAGCTGTGCCGGGTGATCACCTACGCCGCCTACGGGCTGCCAAATGGGAGCTATCCCCTGGAATCGCTGGTCAGCTTTGGCGCCAGCGTGAAGGGGCTGTCCATCCTCCAGGGCTTTTTCCTGCAATTCGCGTTGAAGGAGCTGGGATATCTGTACTGCGCCCTGGCGATCCTGGCCCTGTCGGTGCTGCTGAAAAAATTCGCCCTGACGCTGATGGCGGGGCTGATCGCCCTGCCCCTGCCCTTTTTGACCCTGCGGGACGCCTTCGTTCTGGTCCCCATTCCCGGGCCCTGGGCCCTGACGGTGGGCACAGTCTATCTGGCCCCTTCCCAGGAGCTGACCGGCTTTACGGAGATGACGCCGCTCCGGCTGGGACTGTTCGTGCTGACGGTGGCCGTGCTGATGGTACTGCTCTTCTTCTACGTCTGGTGGAACAACACCAACTGGGCCATCAAGCGGATCTCCTTTGGGAAAGGAGGCGCGAAAAAATGAAGCGTCGTTTTCTTGCCCTCCTTTTGGCCCTTGGTCTGCTGCTCCCCGGCTGCGCCGGGAAAAGGGAGGAGCCGGTCTTCTACAATTCCGGCGCCAGCGGCGCCGCCCTTGCCGATCGATATGTGCTGGTGCCCACGCTGTTTTCAACAGAGCTGCTGGACCAGCAGACCGGGGTCCGCCGCTCCTTCCCCCTGGACGCGGGCGGCGACGCCATATGCGGCTCCTCCTTCTTCCAGAAGGACGGGGAGGTCTACTACCTCAAAACCCGGCAGCAGACCACCTCCGACGGCGGCAACATTCTCGCCAGCATCGAGGAGCTGGTGGCCATGGATCCGCAGACGCTGGCGGAGCGGGTAATCTACCGGTTTTCCTGGGAGCAGAGTTGGTTCTTCGGGATGCTGGACCTGCCGCCCAAGGACAGCCAGATGAGCATCGTCTACAACTTTTTCCTTCACGGGGGGTACTTCTACTTCGTGAGCAACCAAGGCCTGTGCCGGATGAGCCTGCTCACCGGGCAGTATGAGCTCTATCTCCAGGATCTCCAGCGGCAGTACGCCTATGACGGACAAAATCTCTACTACACCGACGACTACAACCGCTTGGTGATCCACAATCTGGACACCGGCGGCAGCCGCACCATAGAGGAAGTGGTGGCCTCCGCTTTTTGCTATACCCCCCAGGGGCTGTACTACCTGAACCGCCAGGGCGAGAACACCCTGTGGCGCTACGATCCCGCCGCCGAAAAGACGGAAAAGCTCTCCGACCTTTCGGGGTACGCCCTGGATTTCGACGAAGACAGCCTCTATTTGCGCACGGAGGACGGATTGTTGATCCGGCTGTCCCAGAGCGGCGAGGAGCTCGCCAGGGCGGAGATCAGCGGCACGCTGGTGGTCCCCTACCAGGGGGATTTCCTATACCGGAGCTTCGACTCCCTGGCCGAGGACGGGAGCCTGGTCACCCAGCTCTACCAGATCCGAAAATCCGACCTGACCGAAACGCTGCTGTCCTAGCGAAAAGCCCCCGCCGCGGCGGGGGCTTTTCGCGTCCCTTGTCAAATTGTCAAAAAACGCCGGGGTGGGACAATGCAACTTTGTTTCCTTTTTGTTGATTTTGCCCTTGCATTTTGGAAATCTCAGGTCTATAATAGGCAAGGTCAAAATTGGACAGTATAAGGAAGCGACTTTCCATGAAAAATAGCGGTGGGAAAACCACCCATCCCTACGCCCCCCGCCGGGCCGCCGCGGTCCCGGTCCCGGTACGGCATCCCCTGCCCCGGGCGCCCCTTTCCGACCCCTTTCTGAGCCGGGTCCGGCACTTTCTTTCCAAAAACGTGGTGATGGTTATCGCCTTTTTCGCGGCGCTGCTGACCACCCTGGTGGTGCCCATCGACCGGGCATACCTGGGCTACTTCGATCTCAAGACCCTGACCTGCCTGTTTTGCGTTCTGGCGGTGGTCTGCGCCCTGAAAAATATCGACTTTTTCTATTTACTGGCCCGGAAAGTGGTGCGGGTCTTTAAAAACGCCCGGATGAGCGTCCTGGCCCTGGTGTACATCACCTTCCTGGGCTCCATGCTCATCGCAAACGACATGGCCCTGCTGACCTTCCTGCCCCTGGGGTATCTGGTGCTGTCCACCACCGGCAAGGAAAAGTACATGGCCTTCACCTTCATCATGCAGAACATCGCCGCCAATTTGGGCGGAATGCTCACCCCCTTCGGCAACCCCCAGAATCTGTACCTGTACTCCCATTTCAATATCCCGGATGGGGAGTTTTTGTCCATCATGGCGCCGCCGTTTTTCCTGTCCGTGGCGCTGATCACCGTCTGCTGCTGCCTGTTTGTGAAGCCGGAGGCCCTGGAGATCGGGGACGAGGCCCTGCGCCTGGACCCCAAGCGGACGGCGCTGTACTTGGGCCTGTTCGCCCTGGCCATCGCCATCGTCTTCCGGGGCATCCCCTACTGGATCGGCCTGCTGGTTATCCCGCCGGTGCTGCTGCTGACCGACCGGAAGGCGCTGAAAATGGTGGACTATCCCCTGCTGCTGACCTTTGTGTTTTTCTTCGTTTTCTCGGGAAATATGGCCCGGATCGGGGCGGTGCGGGACTTTTTTTCCGCATTGATGAGCAAAAGCACCCTGCTTTTCAGCGCCCTATCCTGCCAGTTCATCAGCAACGTTCCCTCCGCCATTCTGCTGAGCCAGTTCACCGGCAACTACGCCGAGCTGCTCTGGGGGGTGAACGTGGGCGGCGTGGGGAGCCTGATCGCCTCCCTGGCCAGCCTGATTACCTTCCGGGAGTACGTCCGGCACAATCCCGGCAAGGCGGGGGCCTATATCGGCGAGTTTAGCGCCTTTAACTTCGCCTTCCTGTTCCTTTTGCTGGGATTTTTGTTTCTCATCAAGCTGCTGTAAAAAATCTCCCCGCTTTCACCGAAGCGGGGAGATTTTTTCAGTGGTCAAGGAGCCGGACGTAGAGGCGCTCCATCAGGTCCCGGAGGGGCCGGAACAGGGCCAGGGCCATGACGAAATTGCCGGCGCCGTGGATCAGGTCGAAGGGAATGCCGCTGATCCACCAGGAGACGGCAAAGGCCCACCCGCCGGTGAAGGCATACACCGGCGCGCACAGCAGGCCAAAAAAGATCCCGAAGGCGGCGGACAACAAGGCCCAGACCATGGTGTTCCGGCATTTGCGCAGGAAGATGGACGCCACCGCCAGGATCAGCCAGATATACAGATAGTTGATGGACCAGAGCTGGATGGGATAGACCACCAGCTCCAGGCAGACATAGGTATAGACCGGCAGCAGGGCCTTCCAGCCGAAGGTGACGGCAAAGAGCATGACAAAAAGCGACACCGGCTCCACATTGGGGATCCCCGCCATCAGGAGCTTGCCCAAAAAGCAGAATACCCCCATGAAGGCGAACAGCACCAACTCTTTCAGGGTGATTTTTCCCCGCCCGGCGCTCATTTGGTGTACTCGAACCGGAAAACGTCCCCGTCCTGGATGGGGGTGGTATCCGCGCCGGAGGTGGCGTACTCGCCGTTCTGGTAGAGGGCCCAGTAGGCCCCGTCGTCCTCATAGACCGCGTCCTCGCCGTCCACGGTGAGGATGTAGAGCCCGTACTCCCCTTCCTCGCCCTGGACCAGGCCCTCTGAGAGGATCACCTCGCCCAGGAATTCCGCCGTGGTGGTATAGGTAAAGCTCTTGGTGCTTCCGTCGCCGTGGAGGACCTCCACGGTGATGGTCTTCGTGCCATCGTCGGTCTGGGGCCGGTTGGCGAACCAGATTCCCGCCAGAATGCCCGCCAGGACCAGCAGCGCTACGCCTGCCAGGAGGATCGTTTTCTTGTTATTCATGGGAATTTCTCCTTTATCTTTTGTACCGTTCTATTTTACATCGAAAAGCCGGGCTTGTAAACTCTTTTTTCAGTCTTCCAGGCGAGAAAGCAGTCTCCCGGAAGGATAAAACGAAGCCGAAGGGCGGGATTCCCCGCCTTTCGGCTTCGCTGCCATTTGGTTTAAGCCGCGGCCCCGGTGAGAGGCTCCAGAGGGGGTGTGCTGGAGCTTCTTACCTTCCGCCATCACTTTTGATCCGGCTGCCCGGCCTGGGCGTTGGACACCGTGATCTTCCGGGCGACCACGACCATTCGACCGTCCTCCCTGGAATACTCACAGGTGGAGAGGGTGATAAACTCATCCCCATACTGGGCGGTCACGCCGGTGTCGTAGAGCGATAGGTCCCGGATATTCGTGATAAACTCATTGAACGCCGCTTCATCTTCAAAATCGTACTCCTGGTAGAATTTGAAAACGTCGTCGCTCTGGTTGTACACCTGGGAGACAAACACCGCCACGATCTCATATTCCGCCGCCTCATACAGGGAATCATACCGGATGATCTTGTGGGCTTTGTAAAAGTCCTCGCTCTTGTATTCCAGCAGGTCGCAGAACATGGTCCCGTTCTTCATATTATGGCCATGGATGATGAGATTATCGTCTCTGGGATCCACCGAATTGTGATGGTCCACAAACAGGCAGCCCGCCACATGGTCCTCCCCGTCGAAGCCACGGTAGAGGTAATAGTCCTCGCCGGGGGTGTAGACCACCGGGTTGTCAATGTTCGTGCCCTCAATATAGAGATAGCCCACCAGATCCGGATTCTGCTCATAAAGCTCCCGCATATAATCCAGCATCTGGGGCGGCTCCGGCTGAGTCGTCTCCTGGGGGGCGGTGGTGGTCTCCTGGGGGGCGGCGGTGGTCACGGTGGGCGGCGCGCCGGTGGTGATGGGGGGAAGAGAAACCCGGGGCTGCTCCTCCGGCCGATCTCGATACAGAAAGAACACCAGCGCAATGGAAGACGCCAAGAAAAGAACGATCAGAAGGATCAGCAGCCCCGTGTAGCGGGGGCCGCTCCGCTTTTTCTGATGCTTTCCATGATAGGAAAAGAGTTTCATTTGGCCTAAATCCTCTAGAAAAGGGCAAGGAGAAATCTCCCCGCCCTTTTCCGTGTGTTATCTCATTGGTTCACTGGTGCTTGGCGATTACTTTCCGTTGCGCTTCCGAACCAGCACGGCCACACCGGCAGCGCTGAGGACCATCATCACGG
>CANRQC010000081.1 GCA_947632695.1 uncultured Oscillospiraceae bacterium
CACCTTATGCCCCATGGCCTGCATGGAGTAGCGCAGGATGAACAGGGCTCCAAGCGGGAAGAAGCACGCGGTACTCAGGCGTAAATTGAGAAGCGCGTTGGCGATAATTTCCTCATTTTCGGTGGCGGTCAGGAGCACGACCAAAGGCCGCCCCAGCGTCCAGCAGACGAGAATGGAGAAAACCGACCATAGAAACTCCACCAGAAGCATCTTCCGGTTGGCCTCCCGGATGCGGCGATACTGCTTTGCCCCGTAGTTCTGTCCTACAAAGGTACTGGTGGCGCTGGAAACAGTGGACATGGGGATCATCAGCATCTCATAGACCCGGCGGGAAGCGGTGTGTGCCGTGATGATATCCGTGTCCAGGGCGTTGATGGACCGCTGAAGCACAACGGAGCCTAGGGAGAACACGCACTGCATCATCGCCATGGAGAAGCCGGTGGTAAACATCTCGGCGGAGAGTTCCCCATCGATTTTCCAATCTGAGGCGCGGGGCAGATATTCCCGGTAATTCCGGAAGATGTACACTCCGCACAGCGCCGCCGAGACAGCCTGCGCGATCACCGTAGCAAGGGCCGCGCCGGCGATGCCGGTGTGGAGCAGGATCACAAACAGAGAATCCAACCCCAGATTCAAAAGGCTGGAGATAATGAGAAAATAGAGGGGCGTCCGGCTGTTGCCCATGGCCCGCAGGAATCCCGCGCAGCCGTTGTAGGCAATGGTGGTGAGCATGCCGCCGAGAATAATGACGATATACAAATACGACTGATCGAATACATTCGCCGGCGTCAGCAAAAGCCGCATGGCGGGTTTCAAAAATAGGACAGAGACTACCGTCAGCAATGCGCCGATGCCCAAATTTAATTTGATCATGGCCGCCGCTCCCCGGCGGAACTGTTCTTTGCTCCCGCTGCCAAAAAGCCGGGACAGGGCAACGCAGTATCCGTTATTCAGCCCCCACGCCAGATTCATGAGCAGGGAGTATAGCACGCTGGTGGCGCCGATTGCCGCAATCGCCCCGTCTCCAAGAAAATGCCCGGCGATCATGGTATCTACAAGGCTGTATACCTGCTGAAAGATGTTGCCAATAAAAAGCGGCACGGCAAATGTAAGGATAAGATGGACAGGATCTCCCTCCGTCATGTTTGTAATTTTTGAAGCGGTACGGTTCATTCGAGCTCCCTTTCGACATGCTATTAATTATAATATCTATGACTTGGCCAACATACATGGCATGATCGGATGCGCCTTGCTATGTGTTTTTATTTTTGTGCCATCATCATACGCTTTCTTGTGCGGAGAATCAGCGGTATATCTTAATGATTATAGTGACTTTTTTTAAGATTCATGTTAGAATATAGCCGGAGGATGATCTGCATGACGATTGAAGAGGCGATCCAAAAACTGGGAAATGATTTTCCAAATCTGAACTGGGATTTTGTACCGGAGAATATCCGGGAGAATGAAGAAGTTATGTCCTATTGGCCCGGCGAACCGCAGGAGGATGTTATGGTCTGCGTTCTGAAGGCGCGGCATGTGCGCGAAGTCTTTCACCGCCAGGACTTTTTCTTTCTGAATTTTGCGTACCGTCAGGACTACCAGGCGCTCAGTACAAGGTCGGATAATCTGCTGACGATCAAAGAAAACAGCTGCTACATCGGGCAGCCGTTCAGCGGTTATGCGATTCGGGGAGAGTCGGAGGAGGATATTGTGATCGTCGGCGTACTGATTCAGAAAAATGCTTTTTTCCGGGAATACCTTTCCTCCCTGTCCGTAGACAACTCCATGTTTCATTTTTTCCTTGACCCGCAGACAGATCAGTTTTCGCAGGATGTGATCCATCTGACATTCAGCGGCAGCCATCCGTTCCGGAAGCTGCTGGAACTGATGATCCTTGAATACGCGGACAGGAAAGAGGACACCCAGGCGATTTTGAAGCCGATGACCCTTGCGCTTCTGATGCACGTTGCGAGAGAATACCGTAATATTTCGGCGAAAACAGAAAGTCAGTCTTTATCTGACCAGATCATCCGTTATATTGGCGAACATACGGGCCAGGTGACTTTGGGGATGACTGCCGCACATTTTTCCTATCATCCCAATTACATCTCATCCCTGCTCCGGCAGAAAACCGGCAGGACGTTTTCTGAAATATTGCTGGAGCAGCGGATGGACAGGGCGTTGGCGCTGCTGAAAGGAACCAGCCTTTCCGTTGAAGAAGTATCCGCAATGGTGGGCTATAATGACACCAGCAATTTTTACCGGGCATTCCGGGGATATTATCATGTATCGCCGAGAGAATATTTCAAGGCAAAGAGAGAATAAACGATGAACGAAGGCAAAAAGTCCGCGTTTTTTGGATCCATTTTCAGTTCATAGGTTCCACTGATAGCCTGTTAAGAACAAGCGCCCGTCTCCGATATGGCTGACGCATTCCAGCCACCGGAAACGGACGTTTGATCTTGTTTTTTGATTTTGATTACCGCCGCGCCGCTGCTCTTGTTGTCATGCTTTATGCTCAGTCAAGTCCATAAGCGGCCCGCTGGGCCGGGGTGAGGGACAGGGAGCCCGTGAGGGCGCGGCCTCGCTCCACCAGCTCCTCCACGGTGTAGAGGGGCCGGGACATGAGGCCGTTCTCCCCCAGGCTCACCACTCTTCCGTTTGCCTCATCCAGGGTGACGGCCTGCCAGGCGGTGAATCGGACGGCCATGGCCTCCGGGTCCACCGCAGTGAGGATCACGCCCGTTATCACGTAGACGTCGCCCTTGGTGAAATTCCACTCCACATACATGGTGGCGCTGGGATTGCCGTACATCTCGCACTGGACGCGCCCCGCCTCGGTCCCGTCCCGGGAGAAGACCGCCAGGGTGCCGTCCAGGCCCATCACCCACAGCCTCCCGTCGGGCGCGAAGGCCAGGGAGAGCACGGGCCTCACCCAGGGGATGGAGAGTAGCAGCTCCCCCTCCCTGCTCCAGACGTAGATATACTCCTCCCCCGCCGCGGCCACACGCTTGCCGTCGCCGCTCCAGGCGCATACCCGGGTTTCCTGGGGGGAGTAACTCGATTCGTAGGTCAGTTTCCCCTCCAGGGGCGTCATGGCCCCGTCCGAGAGGGACACCATCGCGCACCCGCCGTCCTCGTCCGCGACCAGGGCCCGGTCCCCGTTCGGCCAGAGGCTGACGACCTGCCGCCCGTCCTCCCAGACGGGATAGAGGGTGGCGCTTTGCCTTTCAGGGTCATAGACGCTCACACCCGCCATGGTTCGGTCAGCCTCCTGGAAGTATACGCCGTATACTGCCCCGCCGCCGGGTCCGGCGGAGATCCTGTTGATGCTCGCCAGCTTCGGCTCCACCCCCGTGGGCAGTTCAGTGCCGGAGATCACCGCGCCGTCCGAGGCCCTGAGCGTCACGAGTCTCCCCGGGACGTCCCGCGTCTCGCTTTGCCACACAAGGATAGTGTCCGCCCGGGTGTCCCAGTCCAGGATGTCATAGTTCCGGCCGCTGTCGCTCTCCCCGTCCTCGGGGGTAAAGAGATCCGTCTCCCATAAAAGCGCTCGCTCCGTAAGGTCCCAGCAACGGACGAAGCCGTCGGAGAAGGTGAGGATCAGCTTGTCGTCCCGGCGGGCGCGGGTGCTGGTGGTCCCCTCCGGGTTGCCGTCCTCAAACTCCTCCCAGCCGGGGTCCACAGTCTGGGCGCCGTAGATCAGCACCTCATCGGACCCCTCCCGGCAGGTGAGAAATCTCAAATATCCATCGTCCACCACGGTTATCCTGGCAAGGCGCAGCCCGTCCTGGAAACTCCTGGTGACCATTCCCAGCTGGGAATCATAGTGGTATTGTCCCACGCCGCCGTCCTCCGTCACCACGTGCAGCCGGTCGTCCAAAAGGTCCGCGCAGGTGAGGATGGAGCTCTGCATCTGTCCCCTGGACACCGCATCCCCGGTTTCCACGTCGTAAATCTCCACCACGTTGGCCAGAATCACGGCAACGTTGCCGCTGCGCAGCAGGTACAGCGTGCGCTCGTCCCAGGTGATCTGGTAGCTGTCCACCTGGCGGTCCCAGGCAAGTCGGCCGGAGTCGTAGTCTAAGCAGAAGATCCTGAAGCTGGTGACGCCTGTCTGGAGGCTCTGCTCCCGGTCCAGCTGATAGGTAAGGCTCCCGGCGCTCCAGTCCCCCACAAATTCCGCCGTTATGAGCTTCCCGTCGTCGGTGAGGACCTGGTCGAAATGCAGATCCGCCTTCTCCGGCAGGGAGACAAGGCGGCCCTGACCGCTGCCGGTGTCCACGATGTACCAGGCGTCCGGGATCACGCCGAAATACGAGACCCCCCGCTTGATCCCCACGGCTATGTACTCGCCCCCGGGGGACACGGCAACATGGGAGCACACGGTGAGCAACTCATCCCCGTCAATGACGGGGGGCTTTATCTCAAATAAGGTGCTCCCGTCCTCCTCAGAAAGGAGCCGTAGAAGCTGCTGGTCCGTGGCGTCGTCCAGGAAAAGCGCCAGGACCTTCCCCTGGGCGCAGGCGGCGTCCTGGAGTTTCCCGTCCAGGCGCCATTGCTCCTCCCCAGAGGCGGTGTCGTAGCAAATCATTCCGCTCTTGCCCAGCAGCAGATAAAAGCGGCTGTCGTCGGCGGCCAAAAGCTTCTGGACGGTCCCCTCGGGCCGGATGGTGTAGAGTCTCTCCATGGTCTCGATGCTCCAAACGGACACGGTATTGGTGTCGTCGAGCAGGATCGCCCGGCGGCCCGGCTGATCGATCTCCATGGCCTTTGGCGTGCCCTCCGGGATGAGAGCCCCCAGAGCCACAAGCTTTGAGTTGGTCCCGGCCTCATAAGCGCCCACGGCGGAGCTGAGGGCGTATTCGGCATGGGTGACCAGCGGGCGGTCGCCGCCCGGCCCCGGAAGCCCCTCCATGGCCAGCAGGATGGCCGAGAGCCTGTCCCCGCCGTTCAGCAGCGCCAGGGACTCCTCCGCCAGATACTCAGACTGGCTGCGCAGGGCGTTTTCGTAGTTCTCCTGAATGAGTATATTGGTGCGGACCATGTAGGCGCCGAAGGCCAGCGTCATGGCGAAGGCCAGGGACACCCCGGCGATAACCCTACGCATCACGTACTGCCGTTGCCGGCGGCGCAGCTCGTCATAGGCGCAGCCCAGGATAGCCGCGGCCAGGCGGGGCAGCTCCTCCCGCTTCGCCGTGCGCAGGGGCAAACGCCAGTCGCAGGACAGGGGCTCCAGCGGCTCGCCCGTCACGTTGTCCGTCAAGATCTCCGGCGGTATGATGTCCTGGGGCTCCCCCTCCACCAGCACCGTCAGGACCTGGCGGGCGGAGTGCGTCTCTAGGAAGGTCATGATCTCCCGCTTTACCCACATGGACTCCTGGGTCCTGGGAGAGCATATGACGATGAGAAAATCCGACTCCCTCAGCGCCATGGTGATGGTGTCCCCCAGGTCGCTGGTGATGGGCAGCTCCTCCTTGTCCCGGAAGATTCGCTCTATTTTCTTTTTCCCCGTCTTCTGGGCAATGGCCCGGGGTACCCGGAAATGCTCCAGATACCGCTGTATCCGCGAAGCCGCCGCAGAGTCGGTGGGGTTGTGCCGGTAGGAGATGAAGGCGTTATAATGTCTCACATTTTCCATGGCGATCCCTCCTTCGATTATAAAGTATATCACGCGCTCCCGATTATTTCAAGCTCCCCCACCCCTCCGGCCCCAAAACGGGCGTAGGGTTTACAATGATGTGTGACAGGATGAAAAAAAGGTAGCGAATTGTGTTTTCCTGCCCTGTGATACAATTTGCATGGCAATTGAGTCCGGTTGTTTTGAAAATTCCGTGTGGAAATATTATTCAAACGCACACGCCGTATTTCTTTGTTTACGGCGGAGCAGATTTTGGTGGGATGTGGGTTGACTTTTCGCGGATTCAGAGGTACTATGCAGATAGACGAAGGCTCCCCAAACGGCGAACGGTTTGGGGAGCTTTTTACGACCACATTCCATCCCACAGTCTGCTAGTGAATCTTTGATATTCGCAACTTGAATACACAGCAAAAGAGAGCCTCAGCCGACACTCACAGCGGATCGGCAGAGGCTCTTCGTTTGTTTTGTAGGCATTTGAATAAGTGCTGAAATTGATACTTACACTTATTTACGCTCTATTGCCGGAATTGGATGGGTTACTCCTTCCCATATAAATAGCCGATTATGGCGAAGCAGGCAGCTATGTACGGAATTGAAAAAAGTTGCTTATAAGTTATCTTCGATGTTGGTTGTATTTCCACAAATACTTTCGCTCTTTGGTCGTCACTTCACTGCTATCAACATCCAGTTGTTCCGAAACAGCTTCTAAATTCAAGACCTTCAGCCTGCCTCTCGGATACCGGCTTGCTACAACCTTTGCGTCAGCATCGTTAGAATAAAACAATGGGATTCCCAATTCCACTGCCATAAGGATCGAATGTATTTCTCCAAAGCTCATCTGGGCATGCCTTGCAGTAATGTCATCCTCTGGACGTAATTCCGTAAATACACTCTTTCCCTTATCAATACGAAACCCACGGAGTTGGGCATGTATGTCTCGAAAGGTCCTATCATACCGTTTCCATGCCAACTTGTCCTTCAGAAAAGCAGAATAGGGAATCACATCCAAAAATCCGCTCTGCATCAATGCCTTTGCAACGGAATTATGCATTAGTTCATGCTCCGCCACATATTGGTGAACAACCGGCTTCTTTCCCAAGGTGTGAAATATACGACAGAAGAGACCCTGCGGATCGCCGTCTTCATAGCTTGTTATTCGGTTGATGAAATCGGTATCCAATACAACCCGGAGCTCATCCATCGTATTTCACGCCCTTTTTCTCTATTCTTCCGCAGTTCCGATAGCAAATGTCTCTTCGCGGTCATCAATTGAAGGGATATCCAGCATATCTCTGAGCATTTTCGTTCTCTCTTCAGAAAAGATGTGCTGCTTCTCAACCGCATCCAGCAGCTTTGGGAAACCTTGAATGCCCTTTTTCTCAGTGCTTTTGTGCAGCTTCGTATAGCCGCCTTCCCGAATGCACAATTCTACCAGCTTGTCAAAGAATTCCTGATAGCTCTCTTTCTGCTCGGAAGTAAAACCGGAAAGAAGCTGCTTGCAAACTTCTTTTGCGAAGATCCCTGTCTCATAGAACCGATAGATCACCGCTTGCGCGGGTACGCAGAACTCATCCATTAAGCTGGCAGTTACCCGGAAAATGTTAATCGCATTAATCCTTCTGCCATCTTCCAAATGGTCGTCCAATTGTTCAATGGCAGATTTCCGGAAAATCTTGTACGGCATCAGCATTTCCGCTGCAAATCGATTCATTAAACGCTCAACATTTTCCTGATTCTTGGGCAGAATTCTTTCCAGCGCTGCGTCCCAGATCTCGTTTTCATCTACCCAAATGTGGCCCAGTTCATGGGCAGCGGCATATACCTGCTTTTCCAAATACTTTTCGGTATTCAGGTACACAAAATGCTCTTCAGTGGCATCTTGTAGATAATCCACTGGCAGCGTTATATGAAAGCCGTCGTTGTCCTCCTTCGGAAACGGGTAGTAAACAACCGTGCAGGAAGATTCCAGAATATCGAAAATATCTTCCCTGACGATATCATTGATATAGAGTCCTTTTTCCTGCAATTCAGCCCGGTGTTTAGATATAATACTGTTGATCGCGGATATCGTTTCCTTCGGAAAGTCGACCAGTGTCTCAACATTGAGCATACAATTCACCCCACTAATAAAAGGAATGCGGGCAAAACAGCCTTTGCCCGCTCATAACATCTTTCATTCAGCGGCCCTAGCCAGCGCTTCCTGTGCATCAATATAGGCATCGATCAAGTCCAAAACCTTTTCGCGATTTTCAGGATTTTTAAACTGCGTCATGCAATGAACAACACCTGCATGATATGCTTCCGGATCGGGCTCCACGATGCTCTCCGGCGAAACGCCGCAGACTTTTGAAATCGTGTCCAAATCGAAGCCTGTAATATAGAGTCGCCCGGCAAAGAGTTTTTCCAGTTCCTGCGCAGAATAACCCAGCGCTTCTCTTAACTGCTGCTTTTTTTCTTCAGTATTCGCAAGTTGCTTTACCGCAAAGCCTACTTCACGCGCATATGACATCCCAATCCCTCCTGAAACGTCAAACAAAGAGTACCCACGCAGAGTACTCCACTATCATTATCATTCCCATCCCACTGTAAAATATATTATACTCCACTTTATTTTTGGTGTCAATCGCTATTTATTGTGTTTAGCGCCATGTAATTATCAAGATATAGGTCGTAATATTGTCCATTGCAGGCTGGGTCTTTCCAGATTATGTACCTTTTTCATTTTTGATCTCCTTTAAATTTGAAATCTGCAATGTGAAAACTTCAAATTCAGAGATCACGGATACCCTGCTATGTAGGGCTGCCAATATAGCGTAAGCATAAGAAATCCTTTCCCATGCAAAGTGGGGAAGGATTTTTAACAGTCATTCCAATTGGGAAAACTGCTGAATCATGGAAGCTACCTGCCGCAAGTTTGATTTGCGGGGGGCAGTTAGATCCGTATGCTGGGGTGAATGCGTATTTCTTTGTTTACGGCGGAGCAGGTTTTGGCGGGGAGGTGGGTTGACTTTTCGCAGATTTGGAGGTGCTATGCAGGTAGCGGAAGACTCCCCAAACGGCGAGGCAGTTTAAGAAGCTTCTTATGACCACATTCCATCCCACAGTCTGCTCCGGAAGGGGTGGAAACAGTGGAAAAATAAGCGCCGGAAAGTATCATTTCCGGAGCAAAAAGGGCCGGAAATCGCCAAAAATGACTTAAAAAAATTATCGGTCTCTATTTGGGATTCATAACGGCGTGTTTATCTTTGTACGACTGCTTGTGCGAACGGAAGTTGACCGTATCCCCCATATACT